>DASXNG010000272.1:0-21868 GCA_036495225.1 Galbitalea sp. | reverse complement strand
CGGCCAACTCCCTGCCTTGCGCCCCGAAGACATCCCGAGTCCGAACCTTCTCGAACCAGTTGACCAGTTTGGTGTAGTCCACCTCATTCTCTTCCAGCTCGGCATAGCTGAAGTGTGACTTCTCGTATTCCTTCTCGATCTCGGCCAGGAATCCCTGGCATCGGTCGAGAATCTCGTCATACTCGTCATTGCGCGCGGCCTGAAAAATGGCCAGCACGGTAGCTTCGCCAACGAGAACACTGGACTTCATCAGGGTCGCAGTGCCAGGCATCTGGACGATGTCATGTTGAAGCTTGCGGAGCGACCGTTCCGCGGACGCGCTCATGGGGAGTGCGGCCACCGAGTTCTGAAGATATACCGCTCCAAGCGCTTTCAGGCGCCTCCATGCCGTTGCCCTCAGACGAGTCGGCTCCGTTGGGATGCGATAGACGAGCACCAACCATCCCTTGGAGGTGTTCGATTGAACTGGAAGTGGTTCAGCATCCGTCACGCCTCGATCCTAACGACAGGCCGCGCACCCGAAGGCGGCGCTGGCGAACGAACGACGCTGTGCACGAGGCCGAGTCTCGCGCAGGCCAGTATCGAGATCACGGCCTCCGGGATCATCGGAAGCTGGATGACGCCCCGGTCGCCGGCGACCAGTCCCAGTGCCGCGAGCCCTGCACTTGTGGGTCATTCAGATCGCCGACAGCGTCGACTCGCCCGCTCCGGCCCCGAGCGAATGGGTAATCGCCACAGCATCGTCAATCACGTCGAGCAACGCTCCGCGGCGTGCGAAGGCGCGACGCTGATCGCCGGCGCCACCGCCTCTGGCCAGAATCCGCTGTAGCCCGTCGACGACGTCGTCGAGGTCTCCGTTGGCGATCAGGGTGGGGCGAACGTGGTCCAGCAGTGCGGCAATGGAGTCGGTTGTGTTTGTTCCATGACCGTGTTGCGGATGCGGCAGCCGCCCGGTCACCCCGGTGAGCGATGCCTGCCATGCGGCTAGACGAAGAGCGGCAGACGACATCCGTACGGGCGGCACGCCTGCTTTCGCCTCGCTGGCCGCGGTATCGACCAGCGCGCGCACGAGAGCGGCGAGAACCACTGTGTCGCGCGGGTCCAGGCAGACATCCGTGATCCGCACCTCGACGGTCGGGCGTTTGTGGGAGAGCCGAGCGTCGAAGTAGAGCATTCCGGCATCCATGATCACCTCGGTGGCTACGAGCTCCTCCTCGAACTCGTCGTACGCTTCGACTGAGCCGAAGACATCCGTCGGTCCGGCGCTCTGCCACTGGTGCCACGCAGTGAATCGAAAGCTCGCGTAACCCGTGTCTGCGCCATCCGCGTACGGGGAGTTGGCGCTGAGCGCGAGCAAGACGGGCAGCCAATTGCGGATGCGATCGAGCACGGCAACGCCCTCCTCGCGCGACTCGATTGCCACGTGGACGTGCAGGCCGCAGGCGAGCGTGCGCCACGCCGTGACGCCGTAGCGCTGCACCATCTCGTCGTAGCGCGGATTCCTGGTGGGGTGCGGACGGAAGCGAAACGGCGAGGCCGCGAGCGCCACTGCGCGGCCGCCCAACGGTCTCACCATCGAGTCAGCGAGGGCTCTGCCCGCGGCTACGTCGGCGAGCAGATCGGTTGTCAGCAAGTGCGGACGGCTCTGCGTCTCGATCATTTCCTGCTGGATTTCGTAGTCGAGTTCCGGGCCATCACCGACGGCGGGCGCGTTGGAGAGTGCCTGCGGCGACAATGCGAGGGGCGCTCCAGTGCGCGGGTCGATCAGCAGCAATTCCTCTTCGACCCCGAATGTTCTCATATCGGCAGTATGCGTACCCCGCCAAATAAAACAAGCTTTCGAGGGGGTTAATGGCAGTCACACAGTTTGCGCGACGGAGTAATCGAAGCGCCAGGAGGTCACCCCGCGCGGATGACGATGGTGCCTCGGGTCGATGAAACGATGACAACGGCGAGCGGCGATCGGCGCTCGCATCCAACGCAAGGAGATCAACAAAATGTGCCGGTGGCTGGCCTATTCCGGAGAACCACTCAAGACATCAATAGTGATCCTGGACGCGCAGCATTCGCTCGTCGCACAGTCGCTGAACTCGCCGCTCGGCAAGGAGACGGTGAACGGCGACGGCTTTGGGTTCGGCTGGTATCCGTCGGGCTCGACCAAGGGATCTAAGCCGAGCCTGTTCCACAGCATCGAGCCAGCGTGGAACGACACCAACCTTCGGGAGCTGACAAACGCCGTCGAGAGCCCGCTGTTCTTCAGTCACGTGAGAGCTGCGGCCGGCCCGCCCATCCAGCAAACCAACTGCCACCCGTTCCGTCACGACAACTGGATGTTTATGCACAACGGCGCGCTCGCTGACTTTCACAAGACCAAGCGCGATCTGACCTTTGCCATCGACCCCTCGCTGTACTCAGACATCCTCGGCACGACGGACTCCGAGGTGCTCTTCAATCTCGCTCTGACCCTCGGGCTGCAGGATGACCCGATCGCGGCTCTCGGCGCGGCGATCCGTCTCGTGGAGAAGGAGGGGCATGAACAGGGCATCGAGTTCCCAATGCAGGGCACGGTCGCTGTCTCCGATGGAGAGACGACGTGGGCCTTCCGCTACTCGTCGCGGCACAACTCGCGCACTCTGTATCACTCCGTCGATTGGGACACACTGCACCAGATGTATCCAGACGCAGAAAGGTTGAACGTGTTCGGCAAGAAGGCGCAACTTGTCGTCTCGGAGCCGCTGAACGATCTGCCGGGCGTCTTTACTGAGATTCCGGAGTCGACGGTGCTCGTGATGAAGGATGGCGAGCACCAGCAGGAGCCCTTCCTGGCCGCATAGCAGCGTCAACTAGCGCGGCGTCGAAGCGAAGATGTTGAGCCCGAGGTATTCGGAGAGGAACTCGGTAGCCAGTTGTCCGCGAACGCTGTTGCCCGCGGCATCCAACGGCGGTGAAAAAGTCGCGAGGCTTCCCTTGCCGGGTGAGACGGTCACGATGCCACCGCTGACACCGCTCTTACCTGGTAGCCCGATTTCGTAGAGCCATTCGCCCGATCGCTCGTAGAGTCCGGTCGTCGCCAGTACCGCGAGCACTCGCTTGCAGAGCTCGGCCCCGATGACGTGTTCGCCCGTGATCGGATTTACACCCCCGTTGGCCAGTGTCGAGCCCATGGCGGCGAGATCGCCGACCGAGATTCCGATGGAACACTGACGGGTGTAGAGGTCAACGGTCTGAGCCGGCTCGGAGTATAGGCGCCCGTATGCGGCGACGAGCGTGGCGATTCCCCGATTGTGCTGGTTCGTCTGCGACTCGGAAGCGTACACCTCGTCGTCGACCTCGAGTTGTCGTCCCGCGAAACGCGAGAGCCCCCGAAGGATGAACTGCCACTTCTCGTCCTGTGTGGCGCCGGGCACGAGACTGGTTGTCGCGATCGCACCCGCATTCACCATCGGGTTCATCGTGCGCTCGGCATTGAGTTCGATGGCCATCACCGAGTTGAAGGGCAGCCCGGTGTTGTTCACGCCGATCTTCTGCCGGACAACGTCCTGGCCGAGCTCCTCGCAGACGAGGGCGAAGACGAAAGCTTTTGAGATGCTCTGGATGGAAAACAGGACGTCGGCATCACCAACACTTACTTTCCCACCTCTGACGCCAACGACCGAAAGGCCGAACCACTCCTTTGGCGCCTTGGCGAGCGCGGGGATGTAGTCCGCGACTTTTCCCGTATCCACCGCCCGGTATCGCCGGTGAGCTTCATCGAGCAGCTGAGAGACGATCTCCGGGTCTGGAAGCTCGCCGGTGGAGACAACCGGAGTAAACGATGATGCGACTGGATCCTCCATCAAGGTGCCCCGCCTTTCACAAGCTCATCCCCAAGATCCCAGCGCGAACGGCGGGACACAAGGCACGAAAAGGGTGACGGCGAGAGCCGCGATGTCGAATTGTTTCCAGGTAGACGAACCGGGTCTTGTGCTGGCCGCGCGAGCCTGAATATGCTTCGCGTACGGGGCAAATCCGCCCGTACGGATGACGCGAACTCGCGCGGCACTCGTGCTCATTTTTCCTCTCAAGGTGGACACCCCAATGAACAGTGCTGCGCCCGTTTCGCGTCTCGCCCGTTCCGCAAGAACCATCGGCCTGCTGCTCGTGGCAGCACTGCTCGGCGCGCTGCTGATGGCCTCCGGCGGGTCATCCGCTGCCTTCGCAGACGGGGGCACAGCGAGCCTGAGCGGGACGGTCACCGGGTCGGACACTGCGGGCGTCGGTCTCGCGGCCATCGACGTGAGTATTTCCTCGGTGAGCGGCGACTACTACGACTTCACGACCACGGCAGATGACGGAACCTATTCGTTCACCGCCATCCCGGCGGGCGACTACACGCTCACATTCCAGCCGGAGCAGGGAGTGAATTACCTGCTTCAGCAATGGGACGGCAAGTCCAGTCAGGACCAGCCAACGCAGTTCACCGTCGATGAGGGACAAGTCTTGACCGGATTCGACGCCGTGCTCGAGTCCGGCGCCACGGTCACAGGCACCGTTGATGGCGTTGACGCAGCTGGCGTCGGAGTCGCCGATGTCGAGGTGCAGGCACAATCCAGTGACGGTAGCGGTTTCGGCGATGCGCAGACCGACGCTGATGGCAACTACACGATCGTCGGCTTGCCTGCGGGTAGCTACACCGTTCAGTTCCAGCCGAACGATGGCAGCCACATTGGTCAGTGGTGGAACGACAAGACGACCTACCAGGACGCGAATTGGTTCGCTGTGCCAGCCGCCGGTACAGTCTCGGCCATCGATGCGCACCTCGCTGTCGGCGCAACGATTAGCGGAACGGTGGATGTCGCGGGCTCGCCCAACACCCCGCTGGCAGGAGCGACGGTCAGTGCGTTCGGAGACGACGGACTTTCGGGCGGCTCTGCGGTAACCGACGACAGTGGAAGCTACTCGATCTCTGCACTTCCTGCGGGCTCCTACGTTGTCGAGTTCCAGGCTGCACCGCATGACAACTACGGCACGCAGTACTGGCAGAACGCGAACAGCCTTGCTACCGCGACCCACATTTCAGTCAGCACCGCCCAGACGGTGACTGCCGTCGACGCGGTTCTTGCACCTGGCGCGTCGATTCACGGCACGGTCTTCGCGCCGGGTAAGCCGAAGGTTCCGCTCGCGAATGTCTTCGTGGATGTCTATGACACAGCGACCGGCCAGTCGATCGGAGGTGCGACAACGAACGCGTACGGGAAGTATCACGTGTCGCACCTGGCAGCCGGCAGTTACTCCATCTTGTTCCTCCCTCCTCAGGACGCGAACGCGGCCAGGGAGTGGTGGGGTGGTTCGTTCAACGAGACGGGGGCGCAGGTGCTCACCTTGTCCGCGGGCCAGTCCGTCACGGGTATCAGCCAGCAGCTCATTGTTGGCTCGACCATTAGCGGCACGGTGCTCGACAGCGGAGTCACCCCAACGCCGGATGCGTACGTCATAGTGCAGCTGTGGCAATCCGACCAGGTTCCGGGCGAAAGCTCGATTCCTCCGATGGAAACGCAGACGGATGCCTCCGGGAACTACTCGTTCTCGAACATCGGACCTGGAAGTTACCGCGTCTTCTTCGGTGCCTCAGGCGCCGGCTTCCGCAGTGAGTGGTGGAAGAACAAGAAGTCCTTCGCGACTGCCACGCCTCTCGTGGTTACGGAGAACAAGCCGTCCACCGGCGTGAACGCAACGCTGGCACCGGCAGTCATCACTCCTGGCACCCCGCGGATTTCGGGACTCGCCAAGGTGGGATCCACCTTGACCGCGCACCCGGGTAAGTGGAAGCCGAGCAGCGCCATCATCTTCAGCTACCAGTGGCTTCGCGATGGCGTCGAGATCCCGGGCGCGACGGCGCAGACCTACGTCCTTTCGTCGGACGATCTCGGAGCGCGACTGACGGTTCAAGTCACGGGGGAGATTCCTGGGTTTGAGTCGCAGGGCGTTTCCGAGGTTGAGACCGCCGGCCCGACCAAACAGGTCAAAGCGAGCTAGGCGCGAATCCGGCGGCCCCACCCATCGCGGGCGATGGTGGCCGCCGGATCGTCAACCTAGGGTGGCAGACGTGAGAAAGAGCACAGCGATTCTCGTGGTGCCGGGCTTGCTTCTGGTCGCCGCGCTTGCAGGTTGTTCGACGAATGGCACTGCCCAGCAGAATTTTTCCGGCCCACCGCCGGACGACACCGTGAGCCAATCATCCGAGGTCACGGATGAGGGTCTTCAAGCATTCTGGCTCGAGGATGGCGCGGAGATCGCGGTGTCGATCCCCAGCAGTTCTTCGTGCCCAACCATCGGCAGAGCGCTTGTGGTGGTCAAGCCAGCGGGCGAAGGCAACGTGGTTTCGGTGCAAACAGAGCCACCGAAGTCGGGGCCGTGCACGCAGGACTTCTCTCCGCACACCACGACCTACTACACGCCAGGGCCAGTGACGACGACGCGTCCACTCACGATCATCGTTGGCGCGAACAAGGTTGTGCTTCCGCCGAAATAGCGCTCCTACGACTCTTGCGCGTCCAACCGCACCGCGAACGAGTTGCGGAAGATGGTTCGTGCGCGGGCAACGACCGCCGGACGGTCTGCGGCGTCGGTGCGAGACAAGAGTATAGAGAGCATGGACACCGACACCATGACGTCGTCGGGCTCAACGTGATCACTGATTCTCCCCGCAGCCTTGTCGCGATTCAGGATGGCGGTCACCACCGCCATCACGCGGGTGCCGAACCGCAACGCCCGCGGGTCATTGCGCTCGAGCGTGAACAGCTCGATGAGCGCGGTTGAGCCAAGCGCCTGCTCGGTCGTCGCGTCGAACAGGTCCTCGAGAGTCGCGTTTGGATTCGCTACCAAAGCCTCAAGGTGCTCGATGTTGTCGTCGAAGACTGCGACCGCAAGCGCTAGACGGTCGGGGAAGTGACGGTAGAGACTTCCCTGCCCGACTCCTGCGCGCCGAGCGACCGCACTGAGGGGCGCGTGTGCTCCGGACTCAGCAAAGATCTCGCGTGCCGCGTCGATGAGTGCCTGTCGATTCTCGGGCCCGGCGCTCGGGCCACGGTTCGCTTTGGGGTTCGCAGCCACGGGTGTAGCGTACTACCGGACAACGGTGTCCGGTTGATGGCACTACACGCCGCCGTCACCTCAAGTCGAGTAGAAAGAACCACGCAACATGGCAAAAAATAAAGGTGTACTCACCGCTGATTCCTCGATCGGCACCTGGCTTGCCGACCCGGTAGGTGGTCCCATCATTCGTGACATGCTCGCGCAGTCGGGACAGGACGCCGACGTTCTGCGTCCGGTGCGCGCGCTCGCGATCAAGCGGCTGATCAAGCTCAGCCAGGGCATGATGACGCAGGAGATGATCGACGAGCTCGTTCGTCGCGCCGCAGCAGGTGAGATTCCGGAGGGCGCCGCCGCCGCTTCGACAGGCTCAGCGACCGGCGGCTCAGCGACCGAGGACGCCGAGGATGACGCGGACGAGCAGGTAGAGCGCGAGCCATGGGTCGAGAAGGTCACAGAAGGCCGGTTCAGCGGCAAGACCATCATCGTCACGGGCGCTGGCTCCGGCATTGGTCGCGCGACCGCATCCCGTGTCGCGCGCGAGGGCGGCCGCGTCATCGCGGTCGACATCTCGAAGGAGCGACTCGACGAGTTCGTTGCAGAGCACAAGGGCAGTGAGATCGTTCCGGTGTCCGGTGACATCACCGACGATGCGGCCGTTGCCGCCATCGTTGCTGCCGCTGGCGACCGCATCGACGGTCTCGCCAACATCGCCGGCATCATGGATGACATGACCCCGGTCGCCGAGGTCACTGACGCAGTCTGGAACCGCGTCTTCTCGATCAACGTCTACGGCACCATGAAGCTCATGCGCGCCGTCGTTCCCTCGATGCTGGCGCAGGCGAGCGGCTCGATCGTGAACACGGCTTCCGAGGCGGCCCTTCGTGGGTCTGCAGCGGGCGCCGCTTACACGGCGTCGAAGCACGCGGTTGCCGGTCTCACCAAGAGCAGCGCGTTCATGTACGGACCAAGCGGCATCCGCGTCAACGCGGTTGCCCCGGGCCCGACCATCACGAACATCCAGGCGACGTTCGCCTCCAAGCTCGGTGCGGACCGCGTTCAGGTCGGCATGTCAGTGATGCCGGATGCAGCGGAAGCCGACGCACTCGCAGCATCCATCACGTTCCTGCTGAGCGACGATGGTGTCAACGTCAACGGCGTCATCCTGCCGTCTGACGGCGGATGGTCTGTCGCCTAGTCAGAACTGAGAATCGACGTCTGGTTCGGTCAACGGCTTAGCCCGAAGGGCGGACCAGACGTCGTTAACGGACACATTTGTTACGAGATCCCAGCCGGATTCCCGCACCCGATGCCAGATCGTGTCCCGGTTGATGTCCGCCGTGTTGCCCTTCGGGTAACAGATCCACACTGCCCTGGTCGCTTCGAGGGCACCGAATGTGTCATCGATGTGGGCATCGAGAGCGCTGCTGTCGATTGCGAAGAAGATCGCAACCGCGGCTTCGACGGTCTCGTCGACGACCCGGCAATTCGCGGGAAGTTCGCCGACGAGGGCGGCAGCATCCGTGACGCCCGTGAAGTACACGCCGTCGCCGGGCTTGATCTGAAGCTTCTCCGCAACTGTCTTCGTCGACACGGTTTCCTCTCTGCTAGAAGTTGATGCGCATGACGCGGCGTTTTTCGGTGGGACTCGCGACGACGTCAAAGCCTGCACTCTCGAACATGCCAACGCTACCGATGTAGAGCTGGCCCCAGCTCACCGTTTGGTCCTTGTCGACCGTCATTGGGTAGCCCTCGATTGCACGAGCTCCGTGATCCCGCGCGTATCCGACGCTCGCTCGCGCCAGCGCTCGGGCGATTCCGCGACGCCGAAAGCCTTTGCGCACGACGAAACACATGACGGCCCAAACGCCGGCATCCTGCTGGTCTTCGTCGCGCCCCGCCCAAGGCACCCTGGATGTCGCCAGGCGGGTGAGAAACTCGGTCCTTGGCTCCACCGACACCCAGCCGACCGCTTCTCCTTCCAGATAGGCAACCAACCCGATCGTCGACGTAGCCGTCGGGTTATCGCAGCCGGTCTGTTCACGCAGCCGCCGACGCTGTTGCTCGACCGGTATCGACTTCCAGTCGGCCGAGGTCGTCTTGAACCACTGGCATTGGCAGGTCGCCGGATCCCCGCGAGTGCCGAAAACGAGCTGCAAGTCTTCCCAGCTCGCCTTGTTGGCAGGCACGACAGAAAGGCTCTCCTCGTCGTCCCCGGGTACGGATGTTGCCATGAAAGCCAGCCTTGTGGTCGAAGGGTTTGTCGGGCAAGCCCCTCGATCTAACCTAGGCGGGGTGAGGGAAGCGCTACGAGCGTCGGACATGATCAAGCTCAACTCATGACTACGCCATCGGACACGCCAGGCGATTCGCGCACACCACGCGATGCGCCTCAACCGGATGTCGCGGACGCGCCGCCGCCGATCAAGACGCTCCTCGTACTGTCCATTCCCGCCGCGCTGATCGGTGTCGTGTGTGCACTGGTCTTGTTCGGCCTGGACAAGCTCGCGGAATGGCTGCAGAACGTCGTGTGGACCGACATCCCGAAGGCGACGGGCATCGATCCCGCGTCTGGATGGTGGATTTTCGGGGTTCTCACGATCACCGGGCTGGCCGTCGGGCTCGCACTGTGGCTCATCCCGGGGCATGGCGGGCTCGATTCCGCGACGACAGAACTCAGTGCCCCGCCGCCCGCTCTGTGGGTGATCCCGTCCATCATCGTGGTCGTTGTTCTCTCTCTCGCCGGTGGCGTGAGCCTCGGGCCGGAGAATCCGATCCTCGCGATCAACGCCGGACTCATTGTTGGCATCCTCGCCAAAGTGTGGAAGAAATTGCCATCCCAACTGGTCGGCCTGATCGCCACCGCAGGTACCGTTGGGGCACTCTTCGGAACGCCAATTGCGGCAGCGCTGATCCTCACGGGTATTGTCGCCGCGTTGAAGACAGGCGGTGCGTTGTGGGACCGACTCTTCCTGCCCCTGGTGGCAGCATCCGTCGGGGCAGTGGTCATGGACCTCCTTGCCCACCCGGTCTTCGCGCTGCCGCTGCCCGCCTACACGAACATCGCTGCCCTCGACTTGCTGAGCGCGGTGGTCATCGCCATTTCGATCGCTGTCGTTGGCGTGCTCGCAGCGTGGGTCTTTCCGCTCGTGCACCGCACGTTCCGGCTGCTTCGCAATCCAGTGTTCTACGTGACCGCGGGTGGTGTCATTCTCGGCATACTCGGTGCGATCGGCGGACCCATCACCCTGTTTAAAGGAGTGGTGCAAATGGGCCAGCTGGTAGACGAGCGGTCGAGCCTCACGGTCGAAGCACTCATAGTGATCGTGCTAGTCAAGGTCGTCGCCCTACTGGTTTCCGCTTCATCCGGATTTCGGGGCGGCAGGATCTTTCCCTCCGTCTTCATCGGTGTCGCGGCCGGACTTCTGGCGAACCTCCTGGTGCCCAGTGTTCCGCTTACGCTCGCGGTCGGCGCCGGCGTGCTCGGAATGGTGCTCGCCGTCTCGCGCGACGGCTGGATCGCGCTCTTCATCGCGGCGGCGGTGACCAACAACCTCGTGATGTTCCCAGTGCTGTGCATCGCCGTGTTGCCCTGCTGGCTCCTGGTGTCGCACGCGCCGAAGTTCATCGTGAAACCGGCCCGAGAGGCCGAACCACTTCCCACGTGAGCCCGTTGGCGGGAGAAACTGCACCCGCCGGCGGGAGTTATTGTCCGGCGGAGGGAGTGGTTACCCCCGCCGCCGGACAGTTTCTCCCGCCAACTCACCAAGTCGCCCGTGAAATTGGCCACTCCTACACAGCGCCGCGGGCGCGTCAACCCGCGAGAGCGACATCCCGAAATCCGGTTCAGTTTGCTACGGTGGTTTTGGGCCCGGGTGCAGAGATGCTCGCCTTGCCGCTGTTACGGAACGCTTATGACATACCCTTTACGCCATCGCGCTGACCCAGAACCCAAGGCGAGGACTCCCAGAAGGGAGCCCAAGCCCTTCCGCCGACCGCGAATCAAACTTGCTCTCGGCGCGTCGTTCACTGTCTTCGCGTTGGCGGCTTTGGCCGCGCTTGCGCCGCCGCCGCCGCTCACTGCAGCACAGCGTCTTGCCGCGTATGACTCGCTTCACGCGCAGAAGCTGACGGTTTCTTCCGCCGTTGTGGTTCAGGATGTCGCGCGCGACACCTACACGGCGACCCCGGCAATTCAGACCTTCGTCAACGGCGGAACCAACTACGACTGGGCCAGTCTCGTGTTGCTCTTCGGCCACTGGCCGATCACCGATTCGAACAAGACCGTCATCGTTCGGTGGATGCGCCAGGAGAACGGCGTCAACAACTGGTGGAATCGTGACAACCCGCTGAACAACAGCTTCGGTGCGCCGGGGGCCGGCGGAACGGGACGCTACACCAGCCTGATCATGTCCGCGCAGAAGTGCGCGGAGGCGCTGCACAAGGGTGTTGGTGGCGGCTACCTCGGTATTGTCGCGTCGCTTGCCGCTTCCGCGTCACCGGATGCCACGGCCCAGGCCATCTTCGCGTCGGGCTGGTCGTCGAGCCACTACGCGAACGGCACGCACTGGAGCACGCGTCCGGTGGAGGCCGTCAAGGCGCCGGCGAGCGCCTGGTAGGTACAGCTTCCTAGCTCAGGTGCTCGGCCGCGAAGGCCAGTTGAGTGGGGGCCATCCGTCGCCAGTAGTTGTGGTCGTGACCGCCCGTGACAAACCCGCCGGCTGGCCGGCTGGAGAACCCGCGCACGTACCGCTGTGCGGTCGGGTAGAAGCCGTCGCCGGTTCCGCAGTCGACGAGCACGGCAACGCCATCGAGTTCGGACTGTCTACCGAACGGGGTGTTCGCCGTGAATTGGCCCGCGTTGTCGAACGCGCCGCGGGCAGCCAGGTTTGCGCTCGTCCAGATGGCTGGGCTTTCGGCGACGACAACGGATGCTCGGCTCTGTCCGAGCTGACCGCCGATGTGGAGTGCACCAAATCCGCCCATGGACCAGCCGATGAGGCCGATCTTGCCCACATCCATTCCCTGCTTCGCCAGCAGCGGCAGATACTCGTCTCGAACCATCGCGCTCGAGTCGTCTCCGTTGGCGCGGCGATGCCAGTAGGTATTGCCGCCGTCAATTGACGCGATCGCGAACGGCTTGCTGCCACGCGCGACCGCTTGGGCGAGATAGCGGTCGAGCCCGAGCCCAACGAAGGAGCTCTTGTGGCTGCCGCCCCAGCCGTGCAGCGAAACCAGCACGGGCAAGCGATCGCCGGCAGTAAAGCCGGGCGGGTAGCTGACGCTCCAGCCCACCGTCTTCCCGAGTCGCGCAGCGGAGGCAAACGTGCCCGACACCATTGGGCCGGGTGTGACGTTGGGGATGGTTCCGACTGGTCCGTCGAGGCCGAGCACGCGGTATAGCGTGGAGCGCCCCGGGAGAACGTCTTCCTGGACCCCAAGCCCTGCCGCTCCCGCGAGCACAACCGCGCTGCCCGCGCTGATGAGTAGTGCGCGTCTGGTCGGGAGTGCATTCATGCCGCGACACTAGTGGGTGCCCTTCGCGCAAGCTGGGATTGCGGTGAGTTTGCCACGCTGGATGGCTGGTATAGTCGTCAGGTTGGCTTTTCGAGCCACATGCGCCCGTAGCTCAGCGGATAGAGCAATTGACTACGGATCAATAGGCCGGGGGTTCAAATCCCTCCGGGCGCACTTCGGAAAATACCCCGTCATTTATGGCGGGGTATTTTGCGATCCGGGCCCGGGTCGACGCGAAGCCCTACTAGGGTGGGCCCCGCCGCGCCGGTTACGACGCGTTGCGCAGCAACGTGGCGTCCGTGCCGGGGGAAGTCAAATCCCTCCTGGCGCACCGAGAAACGCTCCTCAGGGGAACTTCCCCACGAAACCCTTTGCCCGTGACTTCGTCAACGCGCGAGCCGGCTTACGCCGCCGCCGCCGACTCGAGAGCGTGACGCGCTCGCTGGAGGGACCCGCTGAGCCCCCACTTCGTCGAGAGGCGGTCGAGGATGTTGGACTGTTCGGGCGTGAGCGGCCGAATTTGCGCGTCGAACGGCGACAGCTCGAGATCGCGCACCACTTCGACGACCTTCGGCGCGACCGCGAGGTAGTCGGCGGCGGCGAGGATTTTGGAACGGATCGTTGCCGCCATGGCGGACGATTCATCCGTGGCTGCGGTAACGATGCCGTCGAGGTCACCCCAGCTGTTCAGCAGGGAAACGGCGGTTTTCTCGCCGACGCCTGCGACGCCGGGAAGGCCGTCCGAGGGATCGCCTCGCATCACGGCGAAATCGGCGTACTGCTGCGGGGTGATCCCGTACTTGGCTTTCAGGGCGGTGTCGGTCAGGATCTCCAGTTTCGACATCCCGCGCCCGGTGTAGATGACCCGCACATCGTGGGAGTCGTCGACGACCTGAAAGAGATCGCGATCGCCTGTGACCACGTCAACGGGGATGCGGGCGCGGTGCGTCAAGGTGCCGATCACGTCGTCGGCCTCGTGGTCCACCGCACCGACGATGGGTATTCCGAGAGCATCCAGCACGTCACGGATGACCGGCACCTGCGCGGTGAGCAGGTGCGGAACCTCCTCCACCGAGCCCGCTTCCGTCTCGGAGGCGACGCGCTGGGCCTTATACGACGGGATGAGGGCAACCCGCCATTTCGGTCGCCACTCGTCGTCCCAGCAGGCCACCAGCTCGGTCGGCTCGAAGTCGGTAACTAGCTTCGCGATCATGTCGAGCAGACCGCGCACCGCGTTGACCGGCTCACCACCGGGTGACCGCACCGTGTCGGGAACGCCGTAGAAAGCGCGAAAGTACATCGCGGCGGTGTCGAGCAGCATCCGGCGGTGTTCGGTCACGGCCGAATTCTTGCACGATTCAGGGTAGACGAGATGCTGCACCGAATGCCCACTCGACCATGTGGGGGAACTCCTGTCGCCATAGCGCGGGACCGTGGTCGGCGTTCTGCCTCAGTAGATCGTGACGTTTCTCTCGGTCGGGGTGTGACACTCTTCCCTCGACGTTTGAGGGATGAGCCGTGTTGAACCTTTTGATCCTCGTGTCCGTCTCGCGATCGCCCAGTGGCCGTCCGATGCACCAAGGGGTCTCCAAAGCGCCTGGGCAGGCCGAGCTGCATGCTTCAGTCCCGTTCCTTGTATTGATCCGAACTATTCACGACGCTGCGCAGCAGGTGGAATGCCGCGAACGCGACGATGAAGGTGACGGCAAAGAAAAGTGGAGATAGCAGGATGGAGTGGGTGAACAGGAGAGTCCCCATTCCGACTGCCAAAGCGATCAGCCCGGCGAACGCAGCGAGTTCCCGGGATGTTTCCGGGCCTCGTGGGCCATTTCGTTCAGGCCCCCGTCGGTGCGGGGAGCCCTCGAATTTCATAAGCATCGGATTACACCACCTCACCGACGGCGGTATCGAAAACGTCCGCGTCCGGAGCATCCTTGTGTGGACCAACGCCGACCGCGATTTCTGCTTCAGGGTGAGCCAGGTCGAATGCCGGCGACTCTGAACGGATGCGCGGAATCGACGTGAAGTTGTGACGCGGCGGCGGGCAGGATGTCGCCCACTCGAGTGATCGTCCGTAGCCCCACGGGTCGTTGACGGTCACCTTGGGGGCACGCCTGGCCGTGATGTACACGTTGTACAGGAACGGGATCATCGAGACACCAAGGATGATGGCTCCGACGGTGGACACCTGGTTCATCCAAGTCACTCCGTCCTGCGGTAGGTAGCTCCAGTACCGGCGGGGCATGCCTTCAACGCCGATCCAGTGCTGGATGAGGAACGTCGTATGGAACCCGATGAACAGCAACCAGAAGTGGATCTTGCCGAGCTTCTCGTTGAGCATCTTGCCCGTCCATTTGGGCCACCAGAAGTAGAAGCCGCTGAACATGGCGAACACGACCGTGCCGAAGACGACGTAGTGGAAGTGCGCGACGACGAAGTAGGTGTCAGAGATGTGGAAGTCGAGCGGCGGCGACGCGAGGATGACCCCGGTCAGGCCGCCGAAGGTGAACGTGATCAGGAAACCGATCGCCCAAATCATGGGCGTCTCGAACGTGACGGAACCGCGCCACATTGTGCCGATCCAGTTGAAGATCTTCACGCCGGTTGGTACGGCGATAAGCATCGTCATGAAGGAGAAGAACGGCAGCAGTACCGAACCGGTCACGTACATGTGGTGAGCCCACACCGTGACGGACAGCGCGGCGATCGCGATGGTGGCGTAGACCAGTGTCTTGTAGCCGAAGATCGGCTTGCGGCTGAACACCGGTAGCACCTCGCTGATGATGCCGAAGAACGGCAGCGCGATGATGTAGACCTCTGGGTGCCCGAAGAACCAGAACAGGTGCTGCCACAGCAACGCTCCGCCGCTGGCGGCGTCGAAGATGTGTGCCCCGAGCGTTCGGTCCGCGCCGAGCGCGAAAAGAGCAGCGGCGAAGACGGGGAACGCCATAATGATCAGGATTCCGGTGACGAGCGTGTTCCAGGTGAAGATCGGCATCCGGAACATCGTCATGCCGGGTGCTCGCATTGTGATGATCGTCGTAATGAAGTTGACCGCACCGAGGATCGTGCCGAATCCAGCTAAGGCCATGCCGAAGACCCACAGGTTTCCGCCGAGACCGGGCGTGAACGTCGTGCTGTCTAGCGGCGCGTATGCGGTCCAGCCGAAGGATGCTGCACCTTGAGGGGTGATAAACCCTGAAATCGTTATGATCCCGCCGAACAAGTAAAGCCAATAAGCGAACGCGTTCAACCTCGGGAACGCAACATCCGGCGCCCCAATTTGCAACGGCATGATCACATTCGCGAAGCCGGCGAATAGCGGTGTCGCGAATAGCAGGAGCATGATCGTGCCGTGGATCGTGAACAGCTGGTTGTACTGCTCCGGCGTGCCGACCAGCGCCTCGCCGGGCTCGAACAGTTGCGCCCGGATCACTACCGCCATCACGCCACCGAGACAAAAGAACAGGAACGACGTGATCAGATAGAGATACCCAATAGTTTTATGGTCGGTGGAGGTGATCCACGCGACGACGATGTTGCCTTTACGGTGAGGTGCGGGCGGCGCGCTCCGATATTGTTGTTCTAGCGAACGGGAAATCGTCGTCATCATTGTTCCCAACCGTCGCATTGCCATAGGAATTAGCAGTGTGCAGATCGCGTTGGTCAATCGCTCAGATTCGGGCGGTCGGTCTCAACCCAAATTTTACCAGCGGGTGTCGCCGGTCACAATCAACAGTTGCCCGCGGGCGTCAGTCACTTTAGAGCCGCCCCGCCCGACGCTGCGGCCAGCCCCGACCTTGCCCGACGGCATCCGACTGACCCGCATCCGCGACTGATCATCGAACACTCCTGGCCAACGGCCGGAACCAAGTGCGTCGGCAGCGGCAAGAAGCTCCGGATGCCGTTGTGGGTACTACCGCGGACTTGGAGCCTCCGCCTTCGTAGCGCGCGCCATGCGAAGCGCGGAGGCCAGGGACGCGGTCAGAGGCGATACCGGCAGCAATGTCGCCAAGGAAATGATCGTCGGCCCATTGCCACCACTCGTCGTAGCGGCGTTGATACTCGGGGTCGCCGGTCACCCGGTGCATCACGGCAGCTGCGCCCATCGCCTCCGCGAGGACCCAGTGGAGGCGCTCATTGACCACTGGTTTGCCGCCCCGTTGAGCGCCTGAAAACAGCTGCCGCGCAGTCGGAAGCAGCCAGTCTGCATCAGGTCGGATCGTGCGCAGATATACCAGGAGGCGGGACCACTCGATGCCGTGGCCAACCGTGGCTCCGAACGGTCGAAACGGGTTCGATTCTTCTACCGGGTGGCGAGCGAGACCAGCCCGTGCTGTCGGGTCCACGTTTGCGCCGCAATTTGTACTGCATCCCAGGGGGAGCCGAGCGGGGGAGTGTAGGAGAGGTCGAGCTCGCTCAACTCCGCAACCGACATGCCGTGGAACAGCGCGGTGGCGTAGGTGTCGACGCGTTTGGCCGTTTCGGTGCCGCGTGCCCCGACGAGTTGGGCACCGAGTAGTTTGCCGGTTTCCTGGTCGCCGGTGATGCGGATGCTGATCGGCTGCGCTCCCGGGTAGTAGGCCTTGTGGTCGTCGGCGATCGCGGTGGAGCTGACAGGCGAGTATCCGACTGAGGATGCCTCGTGCTCGCGGAGTCCGGTGCGCGCCGCGACCAGGTCGAAGACTTTCACGACCTGGGTGCCGAGGCTGCCGGCGAATCGGGCGCTGCCGCCGAGGGCGTTCTCGCCTGCGACCCGGCCTTGTTTGTGCGCGGTGGTGCCCAGAGGTAGGTACGTGGGGCCGAGGAGCCTGTGGTGGGTGACGACGCCGTCGCCTGCGGAGAAGACGTGGGGGAGGCCGGTGCGCATTTCCTCGTCGACGACGACCGCGCCGGCGGGACCAGTGGTCGCGCCGGCGTTGGTGAGGAGTTCGGTATTGGGTCGCACCCCGATGACCGCGAGGACAAGGTCCGCGGTGCGGGAGAAGGTGGTGCCGTTGTGGGTTCCGGTGACGACCAGCCCGGCGTCGGTGCGGGCGACGGCTTCGACGAGGCTGTGGGTGATGACGTCGACGCCGTGGCGGTCCAGTTCGTCGTGGACGAGGTGGCCGAGTTCGGGGTCGATCGTGGAGAGGACTTCTGGTCCGCGCTGGAGTTGGGTGACTTTCAGCCCGCGGACGGTGAGGGCTTCGGCCATTTCGAGGCCAACGTATCCGGCGCCGATGATGATGGCTGTCTGGGGGTCGCGGTCGTCGAGGTACCGGTCGAGGGCGAAGGTGTCGCCCATGGAGTGCAGCACGTGGACGCCGTCGTCCGGCCCGAGTTCGTCCAATCCGGCGACGCCTGCGGTGGAGGGCAGGGCACCGGTGCCGACGACGAGTTCGTCGTAGGCGATGGAGGACTCGGTTCCGTTCGCGTCGCATACGTGGAGGCGCTGCCCACTGACATCGATTCGGGTCGCGAAGGTGTCCAGGCGGAGCTGCATGCCGGTGGCTTCAAGGTCGGCGTGGGTGCGGTGGGCCAGCGACTGCCAGGGTGCGACCTCGCCGGAGAAGTAGTACGGGATCCCGCAGATGGAGAAGTTCGGATAGGCGTCCGCGACGACCACGGTGACGTCGACGGTGGGGTCGAGTTCGCGGGCGCGGAGCGCGGCCGAGATTCCGGCGTCGCTTCCGCCGATGGCGACAATGTGCATGGAAGGTGACCTTTCGAAGTCGGTGTGGATTAGTGCTCGGTCGGGTGCGGGACGACGACGTCGTCCGCAGCTTCGGCCGAGCGGGGATACAGAACAAGCAGCAGCGCGACACCGACGCCAGCGCCGACGACCTGCGCCGCGATGAAGCTCGGGACCGAGCTTGGTGCGATGCCGGCGAACGTGTCGGTGAACATTCGGGCGATGGTCACCGCGGGGTTGGCGAACGAGGTCGAGCTGGTGAACCAGTACGCGGCACCGATATAGGCACCGATCGCGGGAGCGGCGATGGCTCCCCGGTGGGTTCGGGCCAGCGCGAAGATCAGGATGATCAATCCAGCGGTCGCAACCACTTCGCCGACCAGGTGGCCCGGAGTTGCTCGAGGTTTGGCCGACACTGTGGTGGCAACGGAGAACATCACATTGGCCAGCACCGCGCCGAGGATGCCGCCCGCGATTTGCGCGGCAACATAAGGTCCGAGATGGCGGAGCTTCAGACCGGCACCGGCGCGGCGTCCGACGAACCAGTCCGCGGCGGAGACAACTGGATTGAAATGCGCGCCTGAGACGGGGCCGAACATCAGGATCAGGACGGTGAGCCCGAACGCGGTGGCGAGGCTGTTCTCAAGCAGTTCGAGCCCGATGTCGTTCGGGGAGAGCTGCTGGGCGGCGATGCCGGAACCCACCACAACGGTGACGAGCAGGCCGGTGCCGACGAATTCTGCCAACAGGCGACGCCAGAGCGGCGCCGGTGAAACCGGTTTGAGGTTGGTGGGTTTTTTCATCTCCGCCCATCTTGACGTAACGAGTTTGCTCAGTCAACATTGAGTCAATGAACGTTGAGCAAAGCACCGACTTGGCGGCTCGCGCGGCAACGCACGCCGCGTTGGCCGATCCCGCCCGTCTGCAGGTCATCGACCTGCTCTCCGCAGGGGATCGCTCATCGACGGAGCTTCAGCTGGCCTTGGGCATCCCCTCGAACCTGTTGGCGCATCATCTGCGGGTGCTGGAAGCGCGAGGCATCGTGGTCAGGTCACGATCGCAGGGAGACCGCCGTCGCAGCTACGTCCATCTTGTGCCCGGCGCGCTCGAATCCATCCACTTCGCCCCGGCGGCGCGCGCGCATCGTGTCGTGTTTGTCTGCACCGCGAACTCCGCACGATCCCAGCTAGCGGCGGCACTGTGGCAGCGTGTCAGCGCTGTTCCCGCGACCTCTGCCGGCACTCACCCGGCAGCACATATTGATCCCGGTGCGATCAAAGCCGCCCGCCGCCACCGGCTGGACCTCGCGGAATTTACTCCGCGTTCAATCGACGACGTGGTGGTCGACGAGGACTTCATTATCACCGTGTGCGATGCCGCGCACGAGGAGCTCGGTCGTGCGGACGCGATCCACTGGTCCGTTCCTGACCCGGTGCTGGTGGGCACTGCGGCGGCGTTCGACGCGGTCTATGACGACCTCGCTGCCAGGGTCGGCGAACTCGCCCCGCGTATCAGCGCATAGCAAGCGTGCATAACAAGAAGGAAGTAGAACCATGACTGACACACAATGGCCTGCGACCGTCACTCTCGACCAGGCCGCCGCACTGGCTGGCGCGGCAGCACGCCTCGCCCGGGACTTCGACGGCACTTACGGGGTCGAGACCATCGAGCGCTTCCTGCACTCCTCGTACGAACAGTTCGCCGGCAATGCGACGGTGGTCAACTTCCTTCCCCTGCTGGCCGAAAAGTTTGCCCGCCAGCGACTGCGTGCGCTCGCGCGGGTCGACGGCAAGGTTGCTGACGGTAAGCCCACTGTCCTCTTCCTCTGTGTCCACAACGCGGGCCGGTCCCAGATGGCTCTGGGTTTCTTCAAGCGCTACGCGGGCGACAAGGCTGTCGCGTGGTCGGGTGGGTCGGAGCCGGGCAACGAGGTGAGCCCGACAGCGATCGACGCGATGAAAGAACGCGGCATCGACATCTCCGGCGAATTCCCCAAGCCGTGGACGGACGAGATCGTGCAGGCCGCCGACGTCGTCATCACGATGGGCTGTGGTGACGCCTGCCCCATCTTCCCCGGCAAGCGGTACGAGGAATGGTCCCTTGACGATCCCGCCCAATGGGATCTCGCGGGCGTCCGTCCGATCCGGGACGATATCGAACGGCTCGTCCTGGCCCTTCTCGATGACATCGGGGTACCAGCGCAGATCTGAACCACGGACGGCTGTCGTCAGATCAGCAACAGTCGTCCGATGCCGGCTGGGCGTCGCTCGTCCATCAGGCAGCAGGATGAGCCGCCTCGCTCGCCGGTAGAGCAGACTCCGGTTTCGGGCAGCGAGAGTTGCACCGTGCTTGCCGCGGCCATGTCATTATCGAGCCATGCCACAATCGAGCGCACCTGTTCGTACCCGGTCGCTAGCAGGAACGTGGGAGCGCGTCCGTAACTTTTCATCCCCGCGATGAAGAAGTTGGTCTCCGGATGCTGCAGCTCGGCAAACCCGTGCGGGCGCACCGTTCCGCAACTGTGAACGTTCGGGTCGATGAGCGGTGCGAGTCGACGCGGGGCTTCCACGACCGCGTCAAGGTCGAGCCGAATCTCCCGCAGCATCTCCAGGTTGGGTCGGAAGCCGGTCGCGTTGACGACGACGTCGACCTCAATCTCCTCGAGTGATCCGCGGCGGCTGCCGACCAGCACGGCCCCGGTCGGGGTGGAGTTCAAGCGCACTATCTCGAAACTGTCCACGAGCTCGATGCTGCCGTTCTCCACGAGTCGGGTTACTTGCTCGGCGAGCGACGCGCGGCCGGGAAGCTCATCGTCTGCCGTCGCCGAGACGCGGGCGGCGTTGGCATTGCGGATGACCCACAGCACCTTCGTTGCGCTGTCGACGCGCGCGAGCTTGGCCAGATTGATCAGTGTGTTCGCGGCCGAGTGACCGGCGCCAACCACCGCGACACGCCTGCCCGCGAACCTGGCCCGATCTGAGCCGAGCACATCGGGCAGAGCGTGGGTGATCCGATCCGCGACATCCGCGAATCCCAAGGGCTCAAGACCGTTGGAACTCAGGCTGTTCGGCTGGGCGTAGGTGCCGGATGCGTCGATCACAGCTCGCGCCGCAACCTCCGAGACTGCGCGGTCATTGTCCTCGAGTCGAAGCGTGAAGGGAGCCGTCTCGCGTCCCGCAGATCTCGTGCGGTCCATGCCTTCTCGTGTCACAGAAAGAACCGTGATGCCCGTGCGGGTTCGCGAGGCGATTGGCTCGAGGGTTGCAAGCGGAACGAGATAGTCGTCAATCAGCTCAGCCGCGTACGGTGCGACCGCCGGAGACGGCTCAGGCCAGCCCGTCTCGGCGAGCAATCGGCGAGCGGCAGGGTCGACGAGTTCACGCCAAGCAGAAAATAGCCGGATGTGTCGCCACGCCGTCATGCTGCTCGCCGCGGTTGGCCCCGATTCGTAGACGACAAATTCGATGCCGCGCTCGACCAGGTTCGCGGCCGTCGCCAGACCCACGGGTCCCGCCCCGACGATCGCCACCGGCAAAGAATCCAGGCGCGGTGAGTGCCTGACCGTGGTGCTGAGATCGATGAGTGACATGTCTGCTCCCGCTGTAT
>DASXNG010000271.1:0-5792 GCA_036495225.1 Galbitalea sp. | reverse complement strand
GGATCGGAGACCCCGGTCGGCTACCCGACCAGTCCCTGGTTCTTCGGCCTGAATGCTGACACTTCGCCGAGCGCATCGATCGTCGGTGGAAACCTGGAACTGACGAGCATCCCCGCGGACGGAACCCAGCTGCTCCACCAGTTCACGGACGGAAACCGACCGGCGTCCCTGCGCGCGTTCATTGAAGGTGGCGCGAACTACACGCTCACGGGTACCGGCACGGCCTCGTTCCAGCTTCCGCTCGTGTACGGACCGGATGGCCACACGCACTTCACTACCCTTCGCACGGCGAGTGACCTCGGAACGGGCAGCCACGACGTGCTGTACGGCGACGCGTGGACTTCGTCACACGACATCGGCACCACGGTGACGGCGAACCAGACGTACACGTTGGCGCAGCTCGTGACGGCGATCGAGGCCGCAGGCGGCACCCAGTCCCTTTACGGCTTCGGTGTTCAGGTGACAGCGGGCACGACGGCTGATCTCGTTTCAATCCAGGCGGAAAACACCGAGTACACGTTCGCGGACACCAAGACGCTCACGCTTTCCGGCGTGACTGTCACGGGTACTCCGAAGGTCGGTCAGGCCCTCGGCGTAACCTTCGGGCTCTCCAGCCCGAACGGTGCCACCTACAAGTACCAGTGGCGTCGCGACGGCGTTGCGATCTCCAAGGCAACGGGCGCGACCTACACGGTCACCCCGAGCGACTACAAGCACAAGCTGAGTATCACTGTTGCGGCGTCCAAGCCGGGCTATGTGACAGCCACTCAGACGAGTGCATCCACCGCTGCGGTTGGAACCGGCGTGATCACCATCAGCGCCGGAGCTACGGTTACGGGAACGGCTGCGGTTGGCGCCAAGCTGAGCGCTCACATCACGACGTCACCGTCAGCGACGTACGCATACCAGTGGCTTGCGAACGGAACGGCGATAAAGTCCGCAACGTCCTCGACCTACGTGGTTGCTGCTGGTGACCTCAACAAGAAGATCAGCGTCAAGGTCACTGCGTCGAAGAGCTACTACGGCAATGCCACGTCGACGAGCAGCGAAACGACAGCCGTCGTTCTTGGCACGTTGACGATCAGCAAGCCGACGCTCAGCGGTTCGGCGACTGTGGGCAAGTCGGTAATTGCGACGGTCTCCGCGACCTCGGGTACGCTCCTGCGTTACTCGTTCTTCGCGGATGGCACGCTCGTGCAGTTGTCGACATCACGCACGATGCTGGTGACCTGGGACCTCAAGGGAACCCGCATCACTGTCTCGGTCACCGGCACCAAGACTGGCTACAACTCGCTGACTTCCGCGCTGTCGGGATCCACCGGGTTGATCAAGTAAGTCGAACATGCCAAGGGCCGTCAGCGACTATCGCGGGCGGCCCTTGGTGCATCAGCGATCGGACGATCAGGCCTCGAGTGCCGTGTCGACGATCGCTTTCGCTTCGTTCTGCACGCGAAGAAGATGCTCGGGGCCTTCGAAGGACTCGGCGTAGATCTTGTACACGTCCTCCGTGCCGCTCGGCCTCGCCGCAAACCAGGCAACATCGGTCACGACCTTCACCCCGCCGATCGCTGCGTCATTGCCGGGGGCCTCACTGAGCTTGGCAGTGATCGGATTGCCAGCCACTTCCGTGGCGGTGATGGACGCGCCAACCAGCTTTCCCAGTCGCGCCTTTTGTTCCTTCGTGGCGGCGGCATCGACGCGCGCGTACGCGGGATCGCCGAATTTCGCGACGAGTTCCGAGTAGAGCTGGGAGGGCGTCTTGCCCGTCACCGCGAGTATCTCGCTGGCGAGAAGCGCGAGCAGGATGCCGTCTTTGTCGGTCGTCCAGGCCGTGCCGTCCTTGCGCAGGAAGCTCGCTCCAGCGCTCTCTTCCCCGCCGAAGGCGACCGACCCGTCGATCAGGCCGGGCACGAACCACTTGAATCCGACGGGAACTTCCCAGAGGGTGCGACCGAGCGAGTGCGCGACACGATCGATCATGGAACTGGAGACAAGGGTCTTGCCGACCGCGGCATCCTTTCTCCAGTTCGGGCGGTGGGTGTAGAGGTACTGGATCGCGACCGCGAGAAAGTGGTTCGGGTTCATCAACCCGCCGTCCGGGGTCACGATGCCGTGGCGGTCGGCGTCGGCGTCGTTGCCGGTGACGATGTCGTACTCGTGCCGGTGCGCGACCACCGATGCCATGACGGAGGGGCTCGATGGATCCATGCGGATCTTCTCGTCCCAATCGAGCGTCATGAACGGCCATGCAGGGTCGACGACCTTGTTGATCACGGTCAGGTCGAGGCCGTAACGCTCTGCGATGAGCTGCCAGTAGTGCACGCTCGCGCCGCCGAGCGGATCCGCGCCGATACGGATGCCTGCCTTCTTGATCGCGTCCATGTCGATGATGCTGGCGAGGTCGTAGACATACGCTGCACGGTAGTCGTACGTCGCAACGGCGGTCGGCTCCGCGCGCTTCACGTCGCGACTGCCGTTCTCGATGAGGGAGTTGGCGCGATTCGCAATCCAGGTGGTCGCATCGCTGTCGGCCGGCCCACCGTGCGGCGGGTTGTACTTGAACCCGCCATCGCGCGGAGGATTGTGGCTCGGAGTGATGACGATGCCGTCGGCCTGTTCGCGGTGGCCGGCACGGTTGTATCGGATGATGGCGTGGCTGAGTGCTGGCGTCGGCACGTAGTCGTCGAACTCGTCGACGAGCGCGCGCACTCCGTTCGCCTCGAGTACTTCGAGTGCGGTGGTCTCGGCAGGGCGGCTGAGCCCGTGCGTGTCCTTGCCGATGAACAGCGGCCCCTTGATGTCCTGTCTGGTGCGGTAGTCGACGATCGCCTGGGTGATGGCGGCGATGTGCGTCTCGTTGAACGCGCCGTCGAACGAGGAGCCGCGGTGCCCACTCGTGCCGAAGATGACCTTCTGCGACGCATTCGTCACATCGGGCACGATGTCGAAATATGCCTTGACCAGGGCATGCACATCGATGAGATCCGAGGCTTCAGCTGGCTTCCCCGCGCGACTGCTCATGGCACAAGTCTTGCACCGCGCACAGAACCCACGGAAGGTGAGTTGAGATCGAGGTCTCGCGGGAACCCACCCGGTAGGCTCGCTGGCATGTCTGACACGCCAACGCGACCGGAGGAGACCTACTCGTATCTCGGCCCGGCGGGGACGTTTACCGAGGCGGCTCTCGCCCAGGTTCCCCAGGCCGTTGGTCAGACCTGGCACCCGGTCAACAACGTCGGCCAGGCCCTCGACGACGTGGTTTCGGGGCGAAGCGTCGCGGCGATGATCGCGATCGAGAACACGGTCGAGGGGGGCGTCAGCGCGAGCCAGGATGCGCTCGCCACGATCCCCAACGTGCGCATCATTGGTGAGTACCTCGTTCCGGTGAACTTCGTGCTGGTCGCGCGTCCCGGCACGACGCTCGCCGACGTGAAGGTCATCAACGCGCATCCGGTTGCCTACGGTCAGACCCATCTCTGGATCGACGAGCATCTGCCCAACCACGGGCACATCCCGTCCACCTCGAACGTGGCGGCAGCAGAGTCGCTGTTCGAGAACGACCTGGCGGATGCCGCGATCGCGCCACCCACGATCACAGCGCACCACGAGCTCGAGGTGCTCGCCGAGAACATCGGCGACAACCCCGACGCGCAGACCAGGTTCGTCCTGGTGAGCCGCACGACCGAGTTGCCTGCACCAACCGGCTCGGACAAGACGAGCATCATCGCGGAACTCCCGGACAACACCGCTGGTCGACTGCTCGAGATGCTCGAGCAGTTTGCCACGCGAGGGGTGAACATGAGTCTGCTGGCATCCCGCCCCATCGGCGATGAGCTTGGGCGCTATCGCTTCGTCATCGATCTGGACGGGCACGTTCTCGACGAGCGAGTCTCGGACGCCCTGCTCGGACTCAAGCGGTTCAGCCCAAACGTGATCTTCCTCGGCTCCTATCCACGCGCCGACAAACAGGAGATCACGGTAACCGAGCGCTACGAGAACGTCGCGTTCAGGCAGGCTCGTGCGTGGCTCGATGGGCTGCTCGGCCGTTAGGCCTCCTCGAGTTCGGCCTCCGGCATCCTGACGGCCAGCGCGAGGTGATCAACCTCGGCGCGCAGGGCGATGGCCTCGCCGAAGGTGTCACCATCGAGTTCGAAGTCTTCCGGACGGTCTAGTCGCAGGGTGAATCGCTTGCCGCTCAGATATCGCAGCGCGCGCACCTCGCGGGAGATCGTCATGATTTGGCGTCCAACCGTACTGCGGCGAAGCACCCCGTTTTCCCAGACGATCTTGATCCAAATCTGAACCCAGCCGAAGAAGCCCTTGGGGCGAAACGCGACGATGTCGAAGACGCCGTCGTCGATGACCGCATCTGGCAGCAGCAGGATGTTGCCGGTGAGCATGCCGCAATTGCCCACGATGATCGTGTTCACCGTCGCGGACTGTTGAGGTTGCCCGTCGATTTCGTAGCGAACGCGAACACTGTTGCTATCGCGTAGCGATCTCGCTATCGCGTCAACGTAGGCGAGCCAGCCGACGCGCTTCTTCAGTTCGGCATTGGTATTCGCAACCATCTGCGCGTCGAGGCCGATCCCGGCCATGACAAGGAACGCGAATTCCTCGCGTGTTCCGTCGGCGCGTTCTGCCTCGACAACTCCAATGTCGATGCGACGGTCTTGCCCGTTGAAGGCGGTACGTGCCGAATGAGTGAGGTCGTCGAGCACCATGTCAAGGTTGCGCGCAAGGAGATTGCCGGTTCCTGAAGGCAGCAGTGCCATCGGAACATTCGTGCCGCGCAGTGCTTCGCCCACTGAGCGAACGGTGCCATCACCACCGGCAACCATGACGACATCGACGCCGATCTTGATCGCCTGGCGGGTAACGCCGCCACCGGTGTCTTCGACGCTGGTTGCGAGCCAGACCGTCTTATTCCACCCAGCCTCTGCTTCGGCGACCTTGACGATCGCCTTCAGCTCCTTGAGTTTGACCTTGATCGGGTTGTACACCACAGCCGCGGTCCGCGCCTCGGGGATTGCGGCTGCCGCCATTTGTCCAAGCTACGCCATGCGCCGCCGGGCCGGGCTCGCGGCCAAAGTAGACTTTCTGCGTGATCGACCCCCAGCTTCTGCGCGAAAACCCGGATGTGCTTCGTCGTTCCCAGGAGGCTCGCGGGTCTTCCGTCACTCTCGTTGACGCTGCGATCGAAGCGGATGTCTCGCGCCGTGCCGCCATCGGCGAATTCGAAAACCTGCGCGCCGAGCAGAACGCCTTCGGAAAGACGGTTGCCGCGGCGCCCAAGGATCAGAAGCAGGCGCTGGTTGCCGAAGCTCAGGTTCTCGCGTCGAGGGTGAAGGCTGCCCAACAGGTCGCGACGGATGCTGAGGATGTGTTTACGAAGGTCGCGGGCGCGATCCAGAACCCCATCATCGACGGCGTACCCGCGGGTGGGGAAGAGAACTTCGTGACCCTTCGTGAGGTAGGCGAGAGGCCCACGTTCGATTTCGAACCCCGCGATCACGCGGACCTCGGCGAACTGCTGCAGATCATCGACATCACGCGCGGCACGAAGGTCAGCGGCAGCCGGTTCTACTTTCTTCGCGGCATGGGCGCACGACTGGAGCTCGCGCTCATGAATCTCGCGCTCGACAAGGCGATCTCTGGTGGATTCGTTCCTCTTATTACGCCGACGCTCGTGCGACCGGAGATCATGGCGGGAACTGGCTTCCTTGGTTAACACTCCGACGAGATCTACTACCTGCCTGCCGACGACCTGTACCTGACCGGCACGAGCGAGG
>DASXNG010000270.1:0-9307 GCA_036495225.1 Galbitalea sp. | reverse complement strand
TCTTAGATGGGTCCTCGCGGGTTGCGTGCTGCGCGGTGCGCGTGGCATCCATCGGCGCGATCCGGATCCACGCCCAAGCCACGAAGACGAGGCAGGCGGATGCCCAACCCACGACGGGCGCGTATGACCATGCCCAGAACGCTCCAACGCTCACGGCGACAACAACGCCCACAACGATCATGCACGCCACTCGTGCGCCGGATTCGTGCGAGCCAGAAGCCTTGCGCTCAGCCAGCTGCGCTCACCTCACTGCTGCAGCGCCGGCGTCGCGAGGCCGTCGGCCACACCCGGGAGGAGCTGCTCGAGAGCGCCCTCCACGGTTCGGAAGGTTTTCGGAGCGGCGCCATCCGCTTCTCCGACTGGCACGACACCGTGTTCGTCGTCGGTGTATGAGGTGATGAACCCAATCAGGACGCCGTCCACCACAACGGACAACTCTGCGGCCGGCCCCACTGGCGGCACTTCCGCGCCTGGGTCTGCGGCCTCGAACCTCACCACATGCGAACCATGGTCAACTTCGATTGCGGATTTTTGCGCCTGATCAATGAATTTCTTGTCGAGTAGTGTCACTCGTCCCCTGCCTTCGGTGCGTTGTTGCTCTGTGTCACCAAGTTAGGTTCGACAGCGTTCAGCGAAGTAGCCCTTTCGGTCAGGTCGTATGAGGTCTAAATTGTGCGCACAGTTCCGTAGCGTCATTGGCGCTCTACCGCAATCACTTACGCCGAGGCTGCTCACCCCGTAGACCGGAGATATGACATCAGCGGGCCGCGACCGGCTCGAGGTGAAGGTGACGGGCGGAGTAGTCCGCGGTTCGCGACGAGCTGGCACGATCGAATGGCGCGGCATCCCGTATGCAGCGCCGCCGGTTGGTACTTTGCGATTCCGGGCGCCGCAGCCGGTGCGAGCGTGGCGAGGGGTTCGAGACGCTCACGAGTTTGGCCGAGTGGCTACCCAGGCCTATATCGGGCAGTTTCGGGGAACTCCGCCGAGCGTTCCGTCGGGAGAAGACTGCCTGACCTTGAACGTGATTCGACCCGCCGACTTCAACTCCTCGGTGCGTCTGCCGGTCATGGTCTTCATTCACGGTGGCGGTTACAGCGCAGGGTCATCGAGAGACTTCACGGGGCAGGGCGAGAGCTTCGTGCGCGGCGGTCAGGTTGTCTACGTGAGTTTCAACTACCGTCTCGGTGCCCTGGGCTACCTCGACTTTTCCCGATATTCCACTCTTGCGAGGCCCATCGATGCGAATCTCGGACTGCGGGACCAGGTCGCAGTACTGCGATGGGTGCGCGCCAACATCCGCGCATTCGGAGGGGACCCTCGCAACGTCACCCTGTTCGGAGAGTCGGCTGGCGGCAACGCTGTAACGACTCTCTTTGCCGTACCGGCGGCGCGTTCCCTGTTCGCACGTGGGATCGCGCAAAGCTCTCCGGCCAATGCGGTGTACTCGCGCGAAGTCGGCGCGCACTGGGCGAGTGAGTTCGTCGAGATCCTCGGGCGTCGCACTTTGACCGTGCCGTCGAACGACGACGAGATCGTTGAGCTCCTCACCGCGACTCCAGCACCCGAACTGGTCTCTGCCGCGCTCACGCTCCAGGCGCGGGTTCCCGGTAACGAACCGGGCACGTTCCCGCTTGCACCCATCGTCGATGGCGGTTTCCTTCCCCGTCATCCGGTTGAAGCCTTCCGGATGGGACGAGCACACCGGGTGCCGCTCATCATCGGTACGAATGACCGCGAGGGTTCAGTCTTTCGCGGCCGAATCGATATCCTGCCCCGGTCGCCGTCCCGCATCGCGTCGCTCTTTGAGCGCGCGCCCGAAACGGCGCGCGCCGAGCTGTCGACCTGTTATCCAGGCCTGCCGAATGGACGAGCAGCCTCGGACTTCGGAGGCGACTACGCGTTCTGGTATCCGAGCGTCATGGTCGCTGACTTTCATTCGCGGTACGCGCCCGTGTTCAGCTATCGATTCGACGTAGCGCCGCGTCTCTTGCGCCTGGTCGGGCTCGATGCAACCCACGGTATTGAGATGTTCGCGTTGTTCGACCAGCGCGACGATCGTTTCACGCGTGCGATCACAGTTCTCGGCGGACGAGGACCCTTCACCGAGGCGGGCAACCGTATGCGGGACAGCTGGCTGCGATTCGCTCGCTCTGGCAAACCCGACCCGAATTGGCCGCGTTACAACGAGCAACTTCGTCGTACCAGGATCATCGGGGAGCCCGACCGCATCGAATCGGATCCGCGCGGGGATCGGCGACGGGCCTGGGTTGCGTTCCTGCCGCTCGCCTGAGCTCGCTGCGCGCCCTGCTTCGCTCCGTACTCTTCGTCGGTGACGGGGTCGCTCCAGGTGGATTCCCGCACGCCGGACCCTTGGTCGTCGGCTTCTTGGGCTGGATTTCCCTGGTTGTCTCTTGTCAATCAGGGTCCGCGCAATGGACGTTACGCCGTCTGGACCGATGATCAGCCTTCACCCCAATGACGTGAATAGGTGCAGAGTGCGCAAAATTCCTCATAGAAGGGGGATGATGATTTGGTGACTGATGAACTCGAACACCTTGTGGACTCCAACGAGCTGATGGAGCCGGAGAAGAACGTCCAACGCATCATGTGGACGGGAACTGCCTGGTTTGCCGTCGCGGTGGGTGCACCTGCGATTACTCTCGGTCTCCTGCTGTCCTCCGGTTGGCGTCCATCGGTCCTGCCGGGCGGCCTCGGTGCGCTGTGGTGGATCGCGTTCGCCGTAGTCGTTCTGAGCATTGGACTCATCGGCTGGTCCGGATGTCCCATTCTCGAGGTGTCCGTCAAAACGGCGGATCGCAACAAGACGCGCACCATGCAACTCGGAACACTGCTCTTCATCGCGGGCAGTGCCGCGGCAGTGCTCGCCGTGCTACTGGGGCCGGCCCACTGATCGATCGACGCCGAATTGGAGGCGCAGATGTCGTCACTTCGGATGAGGTGGGCGTCTCGTCAGACGCGCTCATAGCGCTCGCCGTTTCCTCGGCATCGCCAGGCTCGATAACGGTGGCCCACCTTTGCCCGCGCTGTGGAGCCACGGATCACGGTCGTCCGGCCGTAGTCGGCGTGGATGGAGAAGCGTTGCCGTGGGATGTCAGCTTCAGCCGCACGCCCCGATCAGCGGTAGCGGCGAGTACCAGTGAAGGCCGGGTGGGTATCGACATCGAGTCGACTGCGCTCATCGCCCGACATTCGGTCGTCGACGCACTGCTGCACAAGGGCGAGGCGGTGACATCGGCGCGAGACGTCGCGCGGCTGTGGGTCGCCAAGGAGGCATTGCTCAAGGCTACCGGCGATGGGCTCAACATCGATCTGCGGGAGATCAAGTTGGAGGTTTCGGGGTCGCGCGCAATCGTGAAGACCTGGCAACCAGGACATCCGGTTCCCGACTCAACGATCACCTTCTTCGAACTGAGCGACGACGTCGTCGGCGCCCTGGCTCTGATCCGTCCTTAGTGCTTTTTGGGCAGCCTCGGCAGTGCGTGCTCGAATAACCACGCTTCGAGCAGCGGGCGCACATCGACGCCGGTTGAGGCCTCGGCGTGGGTGATGAATTGTTCCGTCGTCACAGAACCGTGCCGGTTTTCCGTGGTCCAGGAGCGAAGCATCCGAAAGAACACACTGTCTCCGACGGTCAGGCGCAGCGCGTGTAGCGTGAGCGCACCACGCTTGTACAAGCGATCGTCAAACATGAGCTCTGGGCCGGGGTCACCGATCGCGAAATCCTGGTCAAGAGCGTTGAGCCTCGTCCAGTGCTGCTCGGCCAGGCGTTGCGTTTTTGGACCCTTCGACGCTTCCGACCAGAGCCATTCTGCGTAGCACGCGAATCCCTCGTGCAACCAGATGTGTTGCCAGGAGGCGTTAGTCAGGCTGTTGCCGAACCAGGAGTGTGCCAGCTCGTGAGCGATCAGGCGCAACGATCCGCCTTCGCCGTCGACGTGGTTCCTGCCGAAGATCGACAGCCCCTGCGCCTCGAGCGGAATCTCGAGCTCGTCGTCGGTGACGACCACGCTGTATTGCCCGAAGGGGTACTGCCCGAACAGTTTCTCGAACGTCTCGACCATTCGTGACTGGTCGGCGAAGTCGGCATCGAATTCGCTCGAGAGGTCCGTCGGGATGTAGGCGAACTGTGGGATGCTCTCGGCCGAGGTCGCGCGGGTGCGGTACATCCCGATCTGCACGGTCGCGAGGTAGGTCGCCATGGGCTCGAGCGACTCGTAGACCCATTGGGTGCGGCTCGCGCGGTTCGTCGTTGAAACGAGTCTTCCGTTGGCGATCAGGCGATAAGACGACCCGAGAGTGACGGTAATCCGGTATGCGGCCTTACTGCTCGGGTGATCGTTGCAGGGGAACCAGGTCGGCGCACCGCTCGGCTGGCCGGCGACGAGCACACCGTCTGACAGTTCCTCCCAGCCGACGTCGCCCCACGCGCTGCGACGTGGCGATGGCGCACCTCCGTAGCGAATCGTCACGGTGAACTCCGCGCCCGGCAGCACCGGTCGCGCGGGGGTGATGATCAGCTTGGTCGGCGTCTGGTGGTAGCGGCTGGCTCGCGATCCGTCGATTTGCACGTTCGTTGCGGTCAGGCCGACGAGGTCGAGGCTGAAACGCGCGAGGCGCTGCGTGGATCTCAGCGAGATGACCGCGACTGCCGCGATCCGGTTGGTGTTGATGCGGTAGTCGATGGTCAGGTCGTAGAAGAGCACGTCGTACCCGCCGTTGCCCGAGCCCGGGTCGTAGCTGTCGCCGGCGCTGTCCGCGCCGATGTCCCTGTGAACGGGGTTTTGAGCGATGGCCACAATTGAGTTTGTCATGGGTTCGAAGCTCATGATCTCGAGTTCCACGGTCCGATGGGGTTGCCGGCCCACGTGCCACCGGCTGGAACGAATTCGCCGCGCAAGACGAGCGATGCTGGTCCGACCGTCGCGTTTGCGCCGATCGTCGCCGCCGGCAGGATGACGCTGTGCGGACCGAGCGTCGCCCCGTCCTCGAGGCGGGCACCATCCAGCACCATCACGCGGTCGTGGAAAAGATGCGTCTGCACGACACATCCGCGATTTACTGTCGCGCCATCGCCGAGTCTCACAAGATCGGCTTCAGGCAGCCAGTAGGTTTCGCACCACACTCCTCGGCCAATGGGCGTGCCGAGACTCCTGAGCCAGACGGCGAGAGCCGGTGTGCCACTCGCTGCGACCGCAAACCACGGCGCGGCCATCATTTCGACGAAGGTGTCCGCGACCTCATTGCGCCAGACGAACGAAGACCAGAGTGGATGCTCGCGCGCCTCGATCTTGCCGACGAGCGTCCACTTCGCGACGGTGGTGGCCCCCGCGGCCACACCGCCGGCGGCAAGCAGCACGACCCCCGAAATCACGATCGCCCAGCCAAGGCCCCATGCGATGAAGATCAACTCAAGCACCGCGAGCACACCGACGCCGATGGCCGCAGACAGAACGACGGGCACGAAGCGGCACAGCTCCCACAGCAGGCGGGCGACGCGTAGTCGGGCGAGCGGTTTGAACGTGCGAGTCTCATCGAACTCGGAGACGGCGCGACGCAAACGAACGGGCGGGCTCCCTAGCCACGACGAACCATTCTTGGCCTTTCGCGGGGTTGCGGAAAGTACCGCGATCAGACCGTTCTTCGGCACCGCTCGACCCGGGGCCGTCATCCCGGAGTTGCCGAGGAACGCGCGCCGCCCTATGCGGCTCTTGTCGATGCGCAACCAGCCGTGACCAAGTTCATAGGAGCCGACCATGGTGTCATCGGCCAGGAAGGCGTGATCATCGATCGTGGTCATCTTGGGGAGCAGAAGCACCGTCGAGGCCTCGACGTTCCTCCCAACCCGCGCGCCGAGCAGGCGCAACCAGGCGGGCGTGACGAGGCTCGCATAGAGGGGGAAAAGCAAGACTCGAGCGGAGTCGAGGATGCGCTCAGTCATCCACACCTGCCAGCCGATTCGACTGCGCACCGGATATTCGCCGGGTATCAACCCGATGCTGAGCAGTCGAACGCTCACCACGACGAGCAGCGCGTAGATCAATCCGCTCGCCGCGACAGCGACCGGGAGCCAGGCGAAGGCGCGCCCAATCGCGATGCCGACGTTCGGCGCGTCCACCATCGCGGCGCCCACGATCCAGAGGCCCGCAGCGAGACTGACGACGGTGAGCAGCGAGAGTCCGATGGATCCTGCGCCGTACCCGATGAGCCAGCGCGGGGCGAGCGGCGGTCTCTGGGCAGGCCAGTTGTTCTTCGCTTTTCCCACCCGAGTCGCCGGAGATCCCGCCCACAGCTGGCCGGCCGGCACCTGCCCGTACACGGCTGACCCGGCCTCGACCTCCGCGCCTTTGCCAACTCGGGAGCCCGGGAGCAGGATGCTGCGCGCGCCGATCGCCGCCTCCGCGCCGATCGCGATCTCGCCGAGGTGCAGGATGTCGCCGTCGATCCAGTACCCCGAATGTCGACCTCGGGCTCGAGTGAGGCGCCGGCGCCGATCTTCAGCATGCCCGTGATCGGGGGAAGGGTGTGCATGTCGACGTCCCGACCGATCTTGGCGCCCAGTGCCCTCGCGTAGTAGGTGATCCACGGCGCCCCGGCGAGGTTGGTCGCGCCCGTGAGATGGGCCACCTGTTCGGCGAGCCACAGCCGAAGGTGCACGCTGCCACCTCGCGGATAGTCGCCAGGTTCGACACCGCGGAGCAGCAGTCGAGCCGCGACCACGGAGATAGTCATGCGGCCAACCGGCGTGATGAAGACGACAAATCCGATGATCGGGATCCACCACGACACATTTGGCGCCCAAGTCGCCCCGGCCGCTGCCAGAAGATTGTTCGCAACGAGGAGATAGATGACCCAGCGCACGCCGGCCAGGATGTGCAGCGGAATTCCCAGCGCGGTCTGGACCAGCTGCGTCGATTGCGGGGTGGGGGTGACGCGCCGTCGCTGTCGTTCGATCGCGGGGGCTCTGCTATCGAGTTCCGCGGCAAGAGCGCCAATTCTCGGACGGTCGTAGATGTCGGCGACCCGTGCCTCCGGGAAGCGGGTTCTGATGGCCGAGATGAGCTGCGCGGCCGTCAGCGAGCCGCCGCCGTGTGCGAAGAAGTCGTCGTCCGGCCCCGTCACGGGAGTGCCGAGAATCGCGGACCACTGCTCCGCCAGCCAGGTGGCGGTCGCACTGAGACTTTCCGTCGGTGCAGCGGTGACGGGCAGCGGCCAGGGCAACGCTGCTTTGTCGACCTTGCCCGATGTGCGCGTCGGCATGTCATCGACCACGGCCAGCAGTGGGACGAGCGGCGCCGGGAGTTCTTCTCGCAGACGCTCAAGCGCCGAGGCCGTATCGAATTGCGTCGCGTCGTGGATGGGCAGGATGTAGCCGACAAGGACCTTGTTGCCGGCGGGCGTTGTCTGCACCACGGTCGCCGCGCTCGCGATTCCCGGCAACGCTGAGAGGGCAGCGTCGATCTCGCCAAGCTCGATGCGTCGTCCGCCCAGCTTGATCTGGTCGTCGACGCGCCCCTGAAAGAGAAGCCCGGCGGATTCAAATCGCACCAGATCGCCCGAACGGTATGCCCGTTCCCAGCCGAGGCTCGGCATAGGCGCGAATTTCTCGGCGTCCTTTGCCGGGTCGAGATAGCGGGCGAGACCCACACCGCCGATGATCAGTTCACCGACCTCGCCCTCGGCGATCGGGGCACCCTCCGCGTCGACCACGGCCAGATTCCACCCGTCCAGTGGCAGTCCGATGCGAACGGGGTCGCCTCCGACTAGTAGTGCTGCGGATGACACGACTGTCGCCTCCGTCGGGCCATACGTGTTCCAGACCTCGCGGCCATCGACTGCCAACCGTTCGACGAGCTCGGGTGGGCACGCCTCGCCACCGAAGATGAGCAGGCGAACCAGTTCGAGGGATTCGACCGGCCAGAGGCCTGCGAGCGCGGGAACCGTCGAGACGATCGTGATGCCGTGGGCTATCAGCCACGGACCGAGGTCAACCCCGGACCGCACGAGCGATCGTGGCGCTGGCACGAGGCAGGCGCCGTGTGCCCAGGCGAGCCACATCTCCTCGCAGGATGCGTCGAAGGCCACTGACAGTCCGGCGAGTACGTTGTCGCCAGGACCGATTGGCTCCGCCTGCAGGAACAGTCGGGACTCGGCATCCACGAATGCCGCGGCGGAGCGATGCGTCACCGCGACACCTTTCGGGGTGCCAGTTGACCCCGAAGTGAAGATGACCCATGCGTCATCCGACGGCAGAACTGAGTCGATCACAGCGATGCTGCCCGTTGGGGTTCCGAGCGTCGGGACATCCTCTGGTTCACCTCGTGTCGCCAGTGCGTAGCCGCGGGGCATGAGGAGGCCGTCGGCGCCAACCACTCCGACGACGTCGGCTTCGGAGAACACCATCTCGGCTCGCTCCTCGGGGTCGTCCGCGTCCACCGGAACGTAGCTGGCGCCTGCCACGAGGGTTGCGAGGATCGATACGTACAGGATGCGGCCGCCGGAAGGAATTCGTATTCCAACCCTGTCGCCGCGTCGAACCCCGGCGATCACCAAGCGCGCGGCGCTCGCATTGACGGCGCGAAGCAGCTCCCGATAGCTCAGGGAGCCGTCTTCGTCGGTCAGCGCGAAGGACTGTGGATTTGCCTCGGCGGTTTCCCGCAGGATGTCAAGTAGCGTGCGCGGCGCCGCGGCAAAACCACCCGCGAGAAGAAGGCCATCCGAACTTTGGCTCGTCACCAGTCGTTGCCTTTCGTGCGCGCTGAACTCTCACCGGGCTGGCCGCGAGAGTACTAAGGCCGAATGTACGCGAGGTAAACGCCCTTGTGGGAAACCCGAGCGAGAACCGATCGGGTGTGGTCGACCTAAGCTTGAAACCGTGGCAGACCCAGTGAGCAGCGATCCGCACGCCTGGGCGTCGTCGGTGGTGCGACGATTCGCCTCGACCACCAACCTGCTGATCGCTGGTCGCCGATTCTCGATCCACGGTCATGACGCTCACGCGATCGCGTTGTCCAATCTGTTGACCGGCATCGGGGCGCGTGCAGTCGTAGGCGACGAACGCCCCGACTATCTGTTCTGCACCGACGACGTCGATCCGTTCATCTTTTCGAGTCGGCACGACAGCGGGACGCTGCCGCTCATCGTTGTTGACGCCGCCGTGTCGGGAACGGGAATCGACGAGGCGAGCTTCGGCGTGCTGAACGAACTGCGAGCAGGCGTCTTCGCGACGCGGTTCGACGCTGTTTTCCTGGTCAAGCCCACCTCCGCTGCCAGAGCAAACTCGGTG
>DASXNG010000269.1:0-11399 GCA_036495225.1 Galbitalea sp. | reverse complement strand
GACCCGATCGGCTCCTATGGTGTGCGCCCGGTCACGCTCCTACTCTCGGTAGTCTCGGTTCTCGTCGCTGCAATCGGAACGCTCTTGACCTGGCGATCGGTGACCGACCTTGGGGCCGCATACCTCGCCGTGGTGCAGACGGGGGTGCTCGCCATCATCGTCGCGTTTTGGTCCAGCCCACTGCGTGCCCCCTTCTCGCGGCTCGGTTTCGTTGTCGTCGCACTGTCTGAGCTTGCCGTCCTCGTGTTGTTCACCGCGGCGGTCTGGGGCGCACCGCCGACGGCATTCATACAGTGGGCGCCGGTTGTCATCGGGCTCACGATCGCGCAGCTCGCACCGTACCGACCGCCGAAAGAACTGGTCGGAATGACAATATTCGGTGCAATTGTCTCGGGGTTCCTCACGGTGCTGCGCCTAGGCGTTGCGCCGTCACATCCACCGCCCCTCGTGCTCATCGTCGGCTCGGTAGTGCCCCTGCTCGCGTTCGGTTTCGGCGGGGCGGCCTTCGCGTCGGCGCTCACTCGCACCCTGGACCGCTGGTTCGCGCGCTCCCGGTCGGCAACCGGCGGCGTGAGCGATGGGGTGCGGGAGAGCATTGTGCGTTCGGTGCAGCACGACCGAGTCAGCATCCTGAACGACACGGTGGTTCCGTTCTTCACTGACCTGCTGCAGCGCGACCGGCTCGACCAAGATGATCGAACGCGCGCGCAGGCAATCGCGAACTCGATTCGCGCTGTCATGGTCGCCGATGTGGACAGGAGCTGGCTCGACATCGTCGTCGACCAGGTCGCCAGCCAGCGCGATGGCATCGGCACCGTTGGATCGGAGGTCGTCCAGGACCCCCAACGACTCGCGGCAGGGATGTCGGCGGAACAGCGAACCGTGATGCGCGCACTGCTACTTGCGCTGTTTGGTCACCCCGGCTTCGACCCGGACGGGTTCGCGATCGTTCTGTCAAGCCGTGGCCGATTCTGCAACGTCGTCCTGACCGCAAAGCTCGATGCGGATGAGTCGATTCCGAAGTCAGGGCTCGCCGCATACTTCGCGGTGCTCCGAGTCGCATTCGCTGACCTTCGACTCAGATTTCATCCGCCGACGCTCACACTAAGGTTCTCGTATGAGCACACGTGATCGAGTTGGCTCTTCGCTGGTGGCGCGGGCCAGTACCACGCGTGTTCGCCTTGCACTGCTGGACGATCACGAGGTGCTGCTAGACAGTATGGGCAGCTGGATCAACGCCAATGCGCCCGATTTTGAACTCGTGCTCAGCGCAAACAGCTGGCTTCAACTCGTGCAGAGCGACAACTTTCCCACCGACCTCGTGCTGCTCGACTTCCAGCTGCGAGAGGCGGTGTCAATTGAAGCGCGGGTGCGCACCTGTCGCGCCGCTGGAGCGAAGGTCGTGGTGCTTTCGAGCCTCGACTCGCAGGAATCACGCGATCGCGCGATGGCTGCCGGCGCTTCGGCGTTCGTTTCGAAGTCACTGTCGATGAACGAGGTGATGGACACAGCGCGCAACGTCATGGGAGTTCACTCGACAACCTCAACGCCAGCAGATTGGCGACCGCTGCCTGGCGGTGCGCTCGCCAAGTCGCGTCCCAAGCTCAGCGCGGGGGAGATCGATGCCCTTAAGCTCTACGTTGCGGGAAACAGTGCCGAACAAGTCGCGGCGCTGCTGAACGTGCAATACGAAACGGTGAAGACCTATCTGCGCCGTGTTCGCGAGAAATACGCTCGGGCGAACCGCCCGGCGAGCAAGAAAGCCGACCTGATTCGACGGGCGGCGGAGGACGGGTACCTGCACTAGTGTCAAAGCTTTACTTTCGTCACGGCGCGATGAACAGCGGCAAGAGCACCGCGCTGCTTCAGGCAGCCTTCAACTATGAGGAGCGCGGGCAGCAGGTGCTGCTGGCGAAACCGCAGATCGACACGAAGGGCGAGTCGCTCATCGTCTCGCGCCTCGGCGTGAGTCGACCCGTCGATTTCACGGTGGGTCCGGACGAGGACATCTACGCGGCATTCACTTCGGAGCGGGAACGCGTACTCCGCGAGTTCGATGTGGATGTCAGTTGCCTCCTAATCGACGAAGCACAGTTTCTCAGCGAGGGCCAGGTCGACGACCTGCTGCGCATCGCGATCCTTGAGGATGTGCCGGTGCTGGCATACGGCATCCGTACCGACTTCCAGACGGTCGCGTTCCCTGGAAGCCGCAGGCTGTTGGAGATCGCGCACTCGCTCGAAGAACTCAAGACGATATGCCGCTGTGGTCGCAAGGCGATGTTCAACGGCCGCAAGGTTGGCGGCAAGTTCGTCTTCGATGGCGACCAGGTTGCCATAGACGCGGGAGCGGTTACCTACGAGTCCCTCTGCGGCGCCTGCTACCTCGAGGAGAGTGGTGGCATCCTGAACAACGGTTGGCGGCCGAAGGTCGACTTCAGTTATTCCGGCGGGCCGGACGCCGACTTCAGCTGACTCGTTCTCGGCGACGGATGCGCCAGCGGCATGAGCGCAACCCTCAAAACTTCATTCGATGCCCGCTAAAGAAGAAACCGCGGATCAGTGAGACTGATCCGCGGTTCTTGTCTGTCGGGGTAGCGGGATTTGAACCCACGACCTCTTCGTCCCGAACGAAGCGCGCTACCAAACTGCGCCACACCCCGATTGCTTCACTCACTCTCGCAAATGAACCTCGTCAAGAATAGCCGATATCGCTGGGTGCTATGTCCGCAGCGATGAGCTCGACGAGAACGGCCTCCGGCGGGCAGGCAAAACGCACCGGTGCATAGATCGAAGTGCCGATCCCCGCCGAGACGTTGAGCAGCGCGCGGCGGCCGGCATGCGTCCAGACGCTCAAGCCCTGGGCTTGATCCGCCGGAATGTCGCAGTTGGTGACGAGGGCGGGCAGACCGGGGATGCGCACCTGGCCGCCGTGGGTGTGACCGGCGAAAATTGCTCGAGCACCGTACGTCACGAAGGCATCGAGAACACGTCGGTACGGAGCGTGGGTGACTCCGATCGACACCGCGTTCGTCTGCGCTGGGTCGTCCTCGTCTTCGCCTTCGCGCAGCACCTCGAGTTCGGCGGGGAGCAGATCGAGTCGATCCCAGCCGCGGTGGGCATCGTTCACGCCGAAGAATTCGAAGCGCGTGCCGTTGATGTCGAGAGTGGTGGCGGCGTTGTTGAGATTCACCCAGCCGAGGGTCTCGTCGAAGTATTCCTCCAGAGCACCGGTGTCGAGGTTCGCAGATCGGTACTTGCGCTCGCGCCTCGGCAGGAAATAGTTGAACGGATTCTTGAACACCGGGCCGAAGTAGTCGTTCGAACCATGCACATACACTCCGGGAATCCCCGACAGCGGATCGAGAGCCGCCTCAACGCCAAGCAGTCCATCACTGTGACCGAGGTTGTCGCCGGTATCGATCACGAGATCGGGTTCGAGCTCGGCGAGGGTTCGCAGCCATGCCTGTTTGCCGGCCTGCCACGGTGCCATGTGCAGGTCGGAAAGGTGCAACACTCGCACCGGTTTCGAGCCGGGTGCGAGTATCGGAAGCACCTCTACCCGCACCCCAAATCGATTGCGCTCGACAACGCTGCCCCACGCGAACGCGGCCACGCCGGCTGCTGCCACCACGCCTAGCGCGGTGCCAGCAGCGGTCCTCGGCGGCCGTTGGCTCATGGACAGGTCATCTGTGCGACAAGCACGGTGATCGCCGTGTCTGCTTTCGCAGCCTTACCCTTCGGCGGGCTCGTTCCGACCACGAAGTTCACCTTCGTCGGATCAGCCGTGACCTTGCAGCCCTGGCTCACATTGTTGAACCCCGCACTGTTGAGAATGCCCTGGGCTTGGCCATAGTGGTTGGTTCCATCTCCGACGACGTCCGGAACCGTCAGCAGCGAACCATCGCTCGTCCACAGGTCGATCTCGTACTTGGCGGAGAGGAGCATGCCGGCGCCCGGGTCCTGCTTCGCGACCGTTCCGGCTGGCAGGTTGGAGGAGGTTGTGCCCTTGACGGCCACGGTGAAACCGTCAGCGGTGAGGATGCTGGTGGCGGCCCCCACGGACATTCCGACCACATTCGGCAGCTGCTTGCCGGATCCGGACAGGAATTGTGGCGAGACCGCTGGGAATGAGTGCGCCGCAGGATACGCGCGGTCCACCGCAAGCATCACGTTGTGGAAGATCGGATGCCGCAGGAGGGCGGCCTGGAAGCCGTTGACGACGGTCGCGCGGAGTGCAACCTGGCCCTTGGCGTTTCCGACCCAGACGGCGGTTGCTACGCGGGAGCTCCCACCTACGGTCCAGGTGTGCACTGAGCCGTCCGTCGTACCCGTCTTACCGAAGATCGCTGTGCCATCGTTCGGGTTGGAAGCGGCACCGGTTCCGGCGCCGGAGAGCGGCCCCATCAGTGCGTGGAGGGCGGCGGCGTCAACATCCTTCGGCACAGCCTGGCTGCAGACCCGAGGCTGCCCGGCAAGCTTCTTGCCGCTCGCGTCAACGATCGAGTCGATCGCGGTCGGCTCACAGAACTTGCCGTTCGCAGCGATGCCCGCGTATGCGGCCGCCATGGTGAGCGGAGCGATCGTATTAGTACCAAGAACGGACGAGGGGTTCGTCTGCGGCTCGGTGCCCTGAGCAGTGTGCACACCGAGGCCTGTGGCGACATTCTTGATGTCGCAGAGGTCGAGCTGTTGGGCCATTGTTACGAACACCGCGTTGATTGATCGCGCGGTACCCACCATCACCGTTCTCGGTCCCTGTTCGTTCTCGTCGTTGTGCACCTTGAAGACGCCGCCCCAGGGACCGCCGCAGCTGTCCCTGAACGATGACTGGTCGAAGGTTCTTGGGCTACCGTTTACGACTTCATTCAAACCGTGGCCGTTTTCGAGCCAGTCGATCAGGGTGAATGCCTTGTAGGTCGATCCGGTCTGGAATCCGGCCGAACCGCCGAACGCATTATCCGTGCTGAAGTTAACCGCGCTGTACTTTGGCCCCGCGCCAGCTCCTGAGTCATTGAAGCCCTTGTTTTCGGCCATGGTCAATATTCGACCGGTGCCAGCCTCGACGGAGTCCGCCACCGCACCGATGTTCAGCTTGGACGTGTACGAGGGCACGTATTTGGAGACGATCTGTTGTTCCTTCGTCTGCAGTGGGAGGTTCAGCGAGGTGTAGAGCGAATAGCCGCCCTTGGTCCACGCCGCGGTGCGTTGGTCCGGGGTGGTGCCGAGGCTCGTGAGCGTCGGGACCAGCTTGGTGACGTAGTCGCAGAACCACTTCGCGTTGTTGTTGGCTGCGATACATCCATTCTTTGGTGCGATGTTGCTGATGGTCTTTGCGTTTTCCGGGGTGTTGATCGCCGCGGTGAGCTGGGCCTGAGTGATGTCGCCTGCGGAGTGCATCGCACTGAGGATGACATCACGACGATTCTTGTTCTGCACGTAGCCCGACGCGTCGATCGGCGCTCTAGCGGTCGGCTTCTGCACGATCGCGATCAGAGTGGCCGCCTGCACGGGAGTGAGGTCTTTGGCGTGAATGCCGTAGTAACGCTCGGCGGCCGCTTCGATGCCGTAGGTCGTCCCGCCGAAGCCTGCGATGTTGAGGTACGCGAGCAGCACCTGCTGCTTGGTGTACTTCTTCTCGAGCGAGATCGCGAGCTTCATTTCCTTGAGCTTGCGGTCGAGGCTGATCGCCTGCGCTGCCTGGACGCCAGCCGCCTGCGCCTTCGCCGTCTCCTCCGGCGTCGACTTCTGAATCTGCAGTGCCTGCTGGATCAGGATGTTCTTGACCAGCTGCTGTGCGATCGTCGATGCACCCTGCTGGGTTCCGTGGCTCGTGCCGACGATGAGCGCGCGAACGACACCGGTCGGGTCCACGCCGCCGTGGTCGTAAAAACGACGGTCTTCACCGTCAACGGCGGCATCCTTCGCCCACTTGGAGACCTCGTTCCAGCTGACCTCCTGGCGGTTCTGGTTGAACACCGTGGCGATCGGAACGTTCGTCTTGCCCGAGGTCGCGTAGATCGTGTTGACCTGTGGCTGCTCACCGATCGAGATGTAGGTCGGCAGGTTGTTGAAGATGCCAATCGCGCTCTGCGCTGTCACGCTTGAGACCGCGATCGCGGGAGTCACGAGGGCAGCGACAAGAAGTCCTGCGATCGCGCTGAACGCGACGACGCCGAGAACGGCTGAGAGCACGCCACGACGAGGGGTATTTTGGGCAGACATAGAATGAAGGCTACGGGATGGTCGTAAGAAGACCCTGAATGAGAGCCGACAGAATGCCAACTTGGGAGTATCTGACCACACCCCTCATCGTCCACAATACGGCGGCAATCCTGAACAATTGGGGCTCAGAAGGCTGGGAACTGGTTCAGGTGGTCACAGGACCGGAGGGCGGCCTCGTCGCCTACCTGAAGCGTGAGAAGAAGGATGACGCGTAAATGTCGGTACTAGACGAGCGTCTGTCGGAGCTCGGCCTCACGATTCCCCCCGTTCCGAAACCGGCTGGCGCATACATCCCGGCGATCATCTCCGGGAATCTCCTCTTTACAGCCGGCCAGCTGCCTTCGGTCGGCGGGCAGCTCCCCGCGACGGGCAAGGTGGGCGCGGAAGTGACCGCGGAGGCGGCGAACGAGCTTGCACGCACCTGCGTGCTCAACGGGCTCGCAGCGGCGCAGGGCGTCCTCGGCTCGCTCGATCGCATTACGCGCGTGGTGAAGGTGGTTGGGTTTGTGGCATCCGCCCCATCGTTCACGGCGCAGCCGGGCGTCATCAACGGCGCGAGTGAGCTCCTTGGCGACATTTTCGGCGAGGCCGGGCAACACGCGCGAAGCGCTGTTGGCGTCGCGGTCCTGCCCCTGGATTCGCCGGTCGAGATTGAGTTCGTCTTCGAAATCGCCTAAGTGCGACACGCGGGAAACGGCAGGAAATTCGCGCGAAACGCGGAACAAATTCACATTCTGTGCGTCCGCCGGGGATAGTCTTCGAAGACACCGTAAACAGGTGACTTATCGTTGCGGCAGCCACCCTCAACTGGGGTACACTATGGCTAGTCGAGCGAGAGTTCGACGCGCAACGCCGTACGATTCCCCCCAATCAGGCGTTGCTGTGGCGGCGCCTGTTCCCCCCAATAGGCGCCGCCCCTCTCGTTAAACTGTCGATCTGCGCTTGCGCGTGTGGGCCTTTTAGGGGACAGCGAATCAGGCGGTAATTCTGCGTCGATCGGCTGCTGATTTCTGGTGCGAGCGGGCACTAATCTGACCGTGTGAAGACACGGAAGTGGCCCTACATCGTCGGCGTGATCGTCGTCATCCTGCTTGTCGCGTTCGCCGCGGGTGCAGCGTCTGCCTCCCAAGGCGGCGGCGGTCTGCCGCCCGCGGCGGTGACTGTGCTCGGGCTCGCCGTTGGGATTGGCGTAGTTACACCGCTGATCCGGCGAATGGTCTTGCCGAGAAGGGGCGACGTGACTGCGAAGCCCGGCGTGGTGCAATTCACCATTTCGCCACTCGAACCGTTCACAACCTCCATCGCTGCGGTGCGCCAGCGACTCGGTGACGGCGACTCGCTGCCGAAGTTCGGATCATTCGCGCGACCCCTGGTCGCTGCTGACAGTTCTGGCATCACCATCTGGAAATCTGCTGGAGACGAGCTGCCTCTCGCGACCATCCCAGCCGCGAGCATTCGGTCGATCATCAGCGAGGAGCAGAGGATCCAGGTTTCTCGGATCGGGGTCACGAGCAACTTCTTCTGCATCATCGTCGAATTGACGATCGAAAGTTCCGATTTGCGCTTGGTCTTGCCCGCGTGCACCCCGGTCAACGAGATCAACCCAGGCACGCGCGAACTCGTGGATGCCTGGGCAGCCCAGTTGCGGGGAACGCTCGACCCCGAGGCACATCAGCCGGAACTGCACACCTAGATCCAGTCCTTCACTAACTGGTTCTTGGTCTTCTTCTGAACTGACGTTGAGCTTGTCGCCGGCCCTCGCCTCGCCGCTGCATAACGTCGGAGTGTGGATGGGCAGAGGTTCGTTGCACGGCGCCCGGGTGAGGGAGTAGCGGAGCATCCAAATGTCCGCCGGGTTGGCGGTCGATTTCCTTCGGAATTTGGGGTCCTGGCCGAACTCGTAGCCGACGCGAGCGTTACCGACGTGTTCGCCAACGGGAGCGACGGCGTGTGGGTGGATCGCGGCGCGGGGCTGGAGCGCGTCCGCGGCATCCAGCTCGACGAAGTCGAACTGCGCGAACTGGCGGTGCGCCTCATGGCGCAGGGCGGCAGGCATATCGACGAAGCAAGCCCCTGCGTTGACGCCAGACTCGATGGCGGCATTCGCGTGCACGCGGTGCTTCCGCCGATCTCACCGCGCGGCACGCTAGTGTCCATCCGTCTGCCGCGCACCGAGTTTCCGAGTCTCGAGTCGCTCGACACGGCGGGGTTCTTCGACCTGGTGTCGCGGAACACCGTGTCGGAAATGGTCGATCGTCGCACGAACATCCTCTTCACCGGCGCCGCGGGCAGCGGTAAGACGACACTGCTCGGCGCTGTGCTCTCTGCAGCGTCGCCGACCGAGCGAATCATCGCGATAGAGGATGTCGCGGAGCTGCGCGTACGACATCCGCACTATCTCTCGCTCGAGGCGCGCCAACCCAATCTCGAGGGCGCTGGCGGTCTCGGACTCGACCGGCTCGTGCGCGAGGCGCTCCGAATGCGGCCGGACCGGCTGGTGCTGGGCGAATGCCGTGGGGCGGAACTGCGTGAACTGCTCACCGCACTCAATACAGGGCACGACGGTGGAGCCGGCACACTGCACGCGAACTCCCTCGCGGACGTTCCCGCGCGCCTCGAGGCTCTCGGCGCGATCTCGGGAATGTCGGCGGTGGCGGTTGCGCGGCAAACCGTCAGCGCTATCGGTGCCGTTGTGCACCTCGAGCGAACGACGTCCCGCAGGCGAATCGCCGCAGCCGGGTCCTTCACTCTCGACCACAGGGATCGTCTCGCGATTGCTGAGACTCGGTGACGTCGGTTCACTCGGACGTCGCCCGCGTGGTTCAGCGGCTGGCGGTGTTACTCGGCGCGGGTGTCGCACCTGCCGCGGCGTGGGGTTATCTCGATGACCCTAGTGTTGGCGAGGTCGCGAGCGCCGCCACGTCAGGCCAGTCGATTCCGGCCGCGATCGCGGCCGTGGCTGGCGGGGCGGAAGCTCCGGCTTCACCCTGGCAAGGGCTCGCCATTGCATGGGCGGTCGCCACAGAGGCCGGTGCCCCGCTCGCTCCGACACTGCGAGAATTCGCGGCGTCGCTGCGGGACCTTGCGCAGGCCGAACGAGAGATCTCGGTAGCCCTCGCCGCGCCCGCCGCAACCGCGCGTCTTGTCCTGGTGCTGCCAGCGATCGGACTCCTGTTCGGCATGCTGCTCGGGTTCAACACTCTCGGAACCTTGCTCAGCACTCCGGTCGGTTGGGTCTGCCTCGCCCTCGGCGGGGGACTCATGATCGGCGCCGCGCGGTGGAACGCCAGAATGGTGAAGGCTGCGCGAGTCACCGACTCGACTCCTGGGCTTCAGTTCGATCTGCTCGCCATCGCGGTCTCCGGCGGAGGATCGCTCGACCGGGCGCGGGCGACCGTGGCATCCGCGATGACTCGCTACTCGGGAGTTCCACCTGCCGAGATCGTCACCGATGACGGTATCGACGCGGTGCTCGAACTTTCGCGGCGCGCGGGAGTTCCGGCGGCCGAGTTGCTGCGAAGCGAGGCGATCGAGCTACGGCGGGCGGCCCGGGCGGACGCACAAGAGCGAGCGGAGCGACTTTCCGTCCGCCTGATGATTCCGCTCGGAGTCTGCGTCCTGCCCGCCTTCATGCTGTTGAGCGTCGTGCCGTTGCTGATCTCCGTTGTGTCCTCGACAAGCATCCGCTGGTGAGAGGTCGACTCGTCAACAGGCACTGACGGCGTCGAGTTACCAACCATTTCTCGTTTGCGGAACGCCGTTGCTGGTTGTGAACCGGACAATGGTCGTACTCGTGCCGCCGACTCCCATCAGTGAGGCCGCATGAAACGACAGACAACCACTCGCAGAATCTTCCGGCGGATGCTCCGGGATGAGACCGGCTCGGCAACCGCCGAATACGCCATTGCGACGATCGCGGCTGTGGGGTTCGCCGGTCTTCTGGTCGTTATCCTTCGAAGCGATGCCGTGCGAGGAATGCTGACCGATCTGATCCAGCATGCGCTCTCGTTTTCGAACTGACGCTCGGTCGGCCGCGGGTTCGGTCACGGCGGAGTTCGCCGCAGTGGTGCCGGCGGTTGTTCTGCTGTTGGCCATCGCGCTCGGCGGAATTCGGCTGGCAGGAGAACAGTTACAACTGCAGGCGGCGGTGCAGGATGCCAGCAGGCTCCTGTCGCGCGGCGACTCCGGCGCTCGGTCGAGAGTGTTGCTTGTGTCGGCCAAGGCGAAGGTTGTTGATGACGAGTCTGGCGGCCTCGTCTGCGTGCACGCTCGTGCGCCGGCCGACCTGGGCATCCTCGTGGGCATTGTGCTGAGTGCGTCGGCCTGCGCGTTGGACGAACGAGGGTGACCATCGGGCGGGGGGATCCAAGCGCGGGCTCGGGTTCCCTGCTGGGCATAGCGATTTGCGGCGGCATCGCGGCGACCGTTGCGCTGCTCGCGCCGCTCTTCATCGGGTTGACGCTCTCTTCAGAGGTCCGTGGGGCTGCCGATGCTGCCGCTCTTGGCGCCGCAGACGTTGCTGCGGGAATTGTGCCGGGCGCACCGTGTGCGGATGCCGCATCCGTTGCCATCGCGAACGGGGTAATTTTGAGAGGTTGTCAGGTCGACGGCCTGGTGGTCACCGTCAGTGTTGGTACGACCTTTTGGGGCATCCCGCTCTTCGCGACCGCGACCGCCGGTCCACCCAGTCTGGTAACGAATTAGGAGATAGACGGGTTGACGTGTGTATGGTGTCGCTGACGGAGGCAGCAATCCGTTCGAACATTCGTATTAAAGAGGAGTCACGTGCCGGGCACGAAGAAACTGGTCATCGTTGAGTCGCCTGCCAAGGCGAAAACGATTGCACAGTACTTGGGTGAAGGCTATGAGGTTCAAGCCTCGGTTGGACACATCCGTGACTTGATCGAGCCCAAAAACCTGCCCCCCGAGCTCAAGAAGGGCTCGCTCGGCAAGTTCTCTGTTGACGTTGAAAACGACTTCGAGCCGTACTACGTCGTCTCTGACGCGAAGAAGAAAACGGTCGCGGAACTGAAGAAGGCACTGGCCGGGGCGGACGAGCTGTACCTCGCAACTGATGAGGACCGCGAGGGCGAGGCCATCGCGTGGCACCTGCTTGAGGTGTTGAAACCCAAGGTTCCTGTGAAGCGCATGGTCTTCCACGAGATCACGAAGGACGC
>DASXNG010000268.1:0-19639 GCA_036495225.1 Galbitalea sp. | reverse complement strand
CTCTGAGCTCCCTGCAGTCCACGCTCTTCCTCGGCGGCTTCGCACTCGTGTTCCTGATCGGCGCTGTCACGTGGCTGGTCGTGCGCCTCGTGGTCGGCCCGGTGCGCGTGGCAGCCGAGACGGCCGAGAAACTCGCGGGAGGGGAACTCGAGCAGCGGATTCCGGAGCGAGGTGACGACGTCATCGCCACACTGGCGAGATCGTTCAACGGCATGGCAGACAGCCTCCAGAAACAGATCGTGCGCCTCGCGACCCTGTCCCAGGTGCAGCAGCGATTCGTCTCGGATGTCTCGCACGAACTTCGCACCCCGCTGACCACCATCCGCCTCGCCGGCGACGTGCTCTACGACCAGCGCGATGCGTTCCCGCCCGCGACGGCACGCACGGCCGAGCTGTTGCGTACGCAGGTGCAGCGGTTCGAAATCCTGCTCGCCGACCTGCTCGAGATGAGCCGATACGACGCCGGGGCGGTTCAGTTGGAGACCGAACCGACCAACCTCGTGCGCCTCGTCGAGGAAGCGGTCGACTCCGTGACATCCCTCGCCGAAACGAAGGGATCAGAGTTGCGCGTTGTTGCGCCGGGTGGCTACTTCGAAGCCGAGGTCGAGGGTCGCCGCATCCGTCGCATTCTGCAGAATCTGCTCGGTAACGCGATCGACCACGGCGAGGGAAAACCCATCATCGTGTACGTCGACAGCAACGAAACCGCGGTGGCGATCGCGGTTCGCGATTACGGCATCGGAATGACGAGCGCGGCAATGGAGCGGGTATTCGACCGATTTTGGCGCGCAGACCCGTCGCGCCAGCGCACCACGGGTGGCACCGGTCTTGGGCTTGCGATTTCGCTCGAAGATGCGGCGTTGCACGGCGGTTGGCTTGAGGTGTGGAGCGCCCCGGGCGAAGGGTCGTGCTTCCGTCTGACCCTGCCGCGAGAGCAGGGCGGAGAGCTGCGCAGCTCGCCGCTCGAACTGCCTCCAGACGAGAACCAGGGGGAGCGGGATGACGAGTAGGAAGTTACGCGCTGCACGGGTCATCGCCGTCGCCGTTGCCGTCGCGTTCGCGTTCGCAGGTTGCGTGGGGATTCCGAACAGCGGTGCCGTCAACTCGGTCCCCGCGGTGAAGAACGGCAGCGATTCGTCGTTCGCGGACCTACCGAGCCGACCGCCGAGGAACGCGAGCAAGGATGTCATCCTCGCCGACTTCATGCAGGCGGCGAAGCTGCCTGAGGGAGACTACGCGAACGCAAAACTGTTCCTCACCACGAAGGCGGCGCAGTCGTGGGACCCCACCAAGAGTGTTCTCATCCGCCAGGGTTCAGCGTCGACCGCGGATGAGGTAGATGGATCGGTCAGCTACACCGTCACGACAAACGCTTCGATCGATGCCAACGGTACGTACCTCCAACAGAGTTCGGAGTCGACCCAGTCGCTGAGCTACGGCTTCGAAAAGGTGAAGGGGCAGTGGCGAATCAGCTCCCTGCCCAACGGAACCATCCTTCCGCGCACGAGCTTCCCCCAGGTCTTTTCGCAGTATCCGGTCTACTTCTTCGACCCCGCGTACCGCTACCTCGTGCCGGACGTTCGCTGGTTCCCGGTCGGCTCGACCGCCGACACCCGCATCGTCAGCGCGCTGCTTGCCGGCCCCGTCGCCTGGCTCGGCAACGGCGTTGTCGTCAGCGCCTTCCCGCAGGGTGTCACGGTTGGACAAGCCGTCGATGTGCGCGGCACCACGGCGACGGTGGATCTCTCCGCGGAAGCCGCGAACACCAAAGCCATCGACCGGGCGCGAATGCAGCAACAGCTCGAGCTGAGCCTTCAGCCGACCGGAATCACCGCAGTCATCATGACGGCGCGTGGTGCGCCGCTCACCACAAATGCTGCGCTCAGCCACGCGTCGCCCGCCGCGCCGGCGAACGGTTCGCCGCTCATCCAGAAGGACAAACAGTTTGGGTTCTATCCCAAGCTCGAATCGCTTGGCAAACTCTCCGACGAGGTCGTTTCGCTGAATGGACGGGCGGCGAGCGTCGATCATGCCCAGACCCGCGCTGCGGTGCTCAACAAGGCCGGAGTCTGGATCGCCAGCGAGAGTGCATCGGCGCCCCAGCTGATCGATTCGAGACCAGGCCTGATCGCCCCCTCAATCGACACCGACGATTTCGTCTGGTCGGTGCCTTCGAACGACGCGTCGGACATCCAGGTGACGGGGCCGACCGGGGGTTCGCACTCGGTGTCGTCGTCCATCCCGAGTCACTCCGTCGTGGTTTCGCTCGATGTGTCGCGCGACGGCACTCGCGTACTGATTTACCTGAAGACCGGTGGCGGTCCGAGGCTCGTCGTTGCGGGCATCGTCCGCCGAAATGGAGTGCCAACCTCGCTTGGTGATCTCCTGGATCTTCCGGTCTCCAGCGCCGACCCGGTCGACGCAACCTGGGTGGACCCGTCAACCGTGGCAGCACTAGGCGTCGTAGCGGGCGAAGACGCAGTGACGAGTTACGTGATCGGTGGCACTCCGGGCGACCCGACGACCACGACGGACGGAAGCCAGCTGGTCGCGGGAAGCGACCTCCGCCTCATCACGACGGCGGGTGAGATCCAGCAGTTGCGTTCGAGTGGATGGCAGGACATCAATGTCGTCGCCTCGATGCTCGCCACGCAGCAATAGTTATCCCGCCGATTTGTCCACTGATCGAAAATTGCCATAGACCGGTCTGTCGCTTGCATGACATAGTTGCCGGATGCCTTCCCGCCTTGTGACAGCTTTCCTCGATGCTCTCGCTGTCCTCTCTCCCGTCGAGTGCGCTGGTTGTGGCAAGCCAGACACGGCGCTCTGTGACGATTGCCGCGCGCAACTGGAACCCGAGGTGACCCCGCGCACGCTCGACGACGGCTCGACCGTGTACACGGCACTGCGATATGAGGGTGTCGTACGGCAGGCGGTGCTCGCCTTCAAAGAGGGCGGCAGAACGGATGTTGCGAGGCCGCTCGGTCGCTCCCTTGCCGCGGCGCTCGCGAGGGCGGCAGAACCGGGGGCAGAGTTTCTCCTCGTGCCGACAAGCCGAACTGCCTGGCGGCGGCGCGGCTTTGACCCGATCAGCGTGCTGTGCAAGAGTGCCGGATTTCGGCACGCCAAACTCTTGCTTCACGACCGAGCAACACTGAGCCAAAAAACCCTTGGATCCGAGGAACGCGCAAGCAATCTGCACGAGTCGATGAGCTCACGGCGCTCCCTCGAGGGCCGGCAATTCGTTCTCGTCGACGACGTTGTCACGACTGGAGCGACCATCCTCGAGGCGTCCCGCGCGGTGACCGCCGCGGGTGGTCGGGTCGTCGGACGTGCCGCGCTTGCGTTTACCCCGAGACTTTTCGGCGCCTCATAGGGCGTCCCGAGTAGTTTCCGAGCACCGGGTCTACCCATTCCCAGACGCGGGGGCTACGGTGAAGCTAAAGGCGCGAGCGATCAGCCTGGTATCCGGGCACTCGCGCCAGCGGGGCTAGGAGGTCAGCGTGGAAATCACCATCACCGGACAGGGCCTGGGGGTCACCGATCGCTTTCGCGAGTACGCGACGGAGAAGGCCGACAAGGTTTCTCACCTAGCGGAGAGAGCCATCGCGTTCGAAGTGAAGGTGTGTCGTCACCACGAGAAATCGACGGGGCCGAACGGTGATGATCGCGTGGAATTGACGCTCATCGGGCCGGGGCCCATCGTGCGGGCAGAGTCCGCAGGGAGCGACAAGTACGTCGCATTCGACCTTGCGATCGACAAACTGGTCGAGCGGATCCGGCAGGCCAAGGATCGCCGCAAGGTGCACCGCGGCCAGCATCGCCCGGTGTCGTTGCGTGAGGCGTCATCCAATGGATTCAGCGAGGTCGACATCACGCCGGCGAGCGTCGCGTTGCTCGAGGCAGTCAGCACGGGGAGCATCCCGATCCAGGGCGAAGACGAGGCGGAGTACTCGCCCGTTGTCATCCGCACGAAGGTGTTTCCTGCCGCCCGGATGTCGACGGCCGAGGCTGTCGACCATATGGAGCTGGTCGGGCACGACTTTTTCCTGTTCATCGAGGCTGGCACAGGGCATCCGAGTGTCGTCTACCGGCGCAAGGGCTGGGACTACGGCGTGATTGGTCTTGACGAAGATTTGGAGAGCGCCCAAGATTCACGCGCTCGCGCGCAGCGTTAGCGGTAAGCAGCAACACACACCTTTGCTTGGTAGCATAACAAGCCGGTAACGCCTGCCTGGTGCCTTTCTGGTGCCGTGGTGTGTTGCTTGCACTGGTGCAGCAACGCTGCGAAATGAATCTTGGGAGTAAATCCGTGGCCAACGTTCTCGAACGCGCACTACGAGTTGGTGAAGGTCGGCTTCTGCGTCGCCTCAAGCACGCTGCTGAGGCCGTCAACGCGCTCGAAGACGACTTCAAGGCTCTCTCAGATGACGACCTGCGCGCCGAGACCGCGGAGCTCCGCGAGCGCTACGCGAGCGGTGAATCGCTGGATGACCTCCTGCCGGAGGCCTTCGCGGCAGTTCGCGAAGCGGCGGTTCGCACCCTCGGCATGCGGCCATTCGACGTTCAGCTGATGGGTGGCGTCAACCTTCACCTCGGCAACATCTCCGAGATGAAGACCGGTGAGGGCAAGACCATCACCGCCGTGCTGCCCGCATACCTGAACGCGATCGCGTCCCGCGGAGTGCACGTCGTCACAGTCAACGACTATCTGGCCAGCTACCAGTCGGAACTCATGGGGCGCATCCTTCGCGCGCTCGGCATGTCAACCGGCGTCATCCTTTCCGGGCAGACGCCCGAGGAGCGTCGCGAGATGTACGCCTGCGACGTGACGTACGGAACGAACAACGAGTTCGGGTTCGACTACCTGCGTGACAACATGGCGTGGCAAGCCAGCGACATGGTGCAGCGCGGACACTACTTCGCGGTCGTCGACGAGGTCGACTCGATCCTCATTGATGAAGCGCGTACGCCGCTCATCATCTCGGGCCCCGCATCAGGCGAGGCGAACCGCTGGTTCACGGAATTCGCGAACCTGGCCACCAAGCTCATCCCGGAGGTCGACTACGAGGTCGACGAAAAGAAGCGCACGGTCGGTGTGCTGGAGCCGGGTATCGCCAAGGTCGAGGACTACCTCGGGATCGACAACCTGTACGAGTCCGCGAACACGCCGCTGATCTCATTCCTTAATAACTCGATCAAGGCGGCCGCGCTCTTCAAGCGCGACAAAGACTACGTCGTCATGAACGGTGAAGTTCTCATCGTCGACGAGCACACCGGACGCATCCTCGTTGGCCGTCGTTACAACGAGGGCATCCACCAGGCGATCGAGGCCAAGGAGCACGTCGAGGTCAAGGCGGAAAACCAGACCCTCGCAACGGTTACCCTGCAGAACTACTTCCGCCTGTACAAGAAGCTCTCCGGCATGACCGGTACGGCCGAGACCGAGGCGGCAGAGTTCATGTCGACCTACAAGCTCGGCGTCGTTCCCATCCCGACCAACAAGCCGATGATCCGCAAGGACCAGCCGGACCTCGTCTACAAGAGCGAAGAGGCCAAGTTCGGGCAGGTCGTCGAGGACATCGTCGAGCGCCACAGGGTCGGCCAGCCGGTGCTCGTTGGTACGACGAGCGTCGAGAAGAGCGAGTACCTCTCCAAGATGCTCGCGAAGCGCGGCGTGAAGCACGAGGTGCTCAACGCCAAGAACCATGCGCGCGAGGCATCCATCATCGCCCAGGCCGGTCGGGTCGGCGCCGTCACCGTCGCAACCAACATGGCCGGTCGCGGAACGGACGTCATGCTCGGCGGCAACGCGGAGTTCCTCGCTGTCGCCGAAATGAATTCTCGTGGCTACAGCCCGATCGACACCCCAGACGAGTACGAGGCCGAGTGGGACAAGGTCTACGACCATGTCAAGGGTCTCGTCGCGGAAGAGGCGCAGAAGGTCGTCGAGGTCGGCGGGCTCTACGTGCTCGGCACCGAGCGCCACGAATCTCGTCGCATCGACAACCAGCTGCGCGGACGCTCAGGTCGCCAGGGCGACCCGGGCGAGAGTCGCTTTTACCTGTCGCTGCAGGATGACCTGATGCGCCTGTTCAATAGCGGCGCGGCCGAGGTACTGATGGGACGCAGTGGCGTTCCGGACGACATCGCCATCGAGTCCAAAGTCGTTTCGCGAGCCATCCGAAGTGCGCAGTCGCAGGTCGAAGGGCGTAACGCCGAGATCCGCAAGAACGTACTGAAGTACGACGACGTGCTGAACCGCCAGCGCGAAGCGATCTACAGCGACCGTCGTCACATCCTCGAAGGTGACGACCTGAAGGACCGCATCTCGCGCTTCCTTGAGGACGTCATCGGCGAGGTCGTCGACCAGCACACCGCGGAGGGCCACAGTGACGACTGGGACTTCGACGCCCTGTGGACGGAGCTGCGCACGCTATACCCGATCTCGATCACCATCGACGAAGTGCTTTCGGAGGCGGGCAGCCGCGGACGAGTCACCGACGAGTTCCTGCGCAACGAGATTCTCTCTGACGCGAAACTCGCGTATGAGCGTCGCACTGAGACGCTGGGCGAGCCCGCCATGCGCGAACTCGAGCGCCGCGTCGTACTGTCGGTCATCGACCGTCGTTGGCGCGACCACCTCTACGAGATGGACTACCTCAAGGACGGCATCGGCCTTCGTGCGATGGCCCAGCGCGACCCGCTCGTCGAGTATCAGCGCGAAGGATTTGCGCTGTACCAGCAGATGATGGGATCGATTCGTGAGGAGTCGGTCGGCTTCCTGTTCAATCTCGAGGTCGAGGTGACCGGAGGGGACGCGACTGCGGCAATCCCGAACGTCGAGGCTCGTGGCCTCGGGCAGAGCGGTGCTCCGTCCGATCGTCTCAGCTACTCCGCTCCGAGCGCGGACAACCAGGGCGAGGTTGAGGTTCGCAACGAGCGCGGTCAGGTGGAGCGCGCTGCTACGGCTCGCGCCCAGCAGGCTGCGGCTCAGCAGGCCGCTCAAGCCGCGCAGCAGCAGGGCCAGCAGCAGGGACAACCCCAGCAGCAGGCACAGCCGCAGATCGGCGCGTTCGGGCAGAAGCTCGACCCGAACCAACAGGCACCGCAGAATCGTGCGGAGCGTCGCGCCCAGGAGCGCCGCCGCTAACCTGCACGGAATCCCGCAGCTTGTGAGCTAGAGGACGTTGATTGCTGTGGCGCGCCAGCGCGAGTCGAGACCTTCGAGACGGATGGCGACGGCACGCGAGCGAGCGCGGCCGTGTACGACGATGACCGCCTCAACGACACCGTCCCGCGTTTCGCAGAGCACGGTCGAACCGATCGAGAACGCCGGTCGAGTCGCCTTCTGTCCACGCGCCTGACGTGCCCTCGTCGAGAGCACCACGCGCTTCAACAGGTGTCGATAAACATCGTCTGTGACCCAGCGCGCGATCTGCTCCAGGTCGCGTGCCCCGGCGAGTACCTCGATGACGCAGCGCGTGAGATTCTCCAGCAACGGCTGAGGGTTGGGAAGCGATGAAGTCGAGGCCGGCTGAAGGCCGAAGAAATCATCTGAATCGAAACGTGGCCGGGTGGTGCGTTGTGGTTCGGAGGTTGCCGATTGCGCCGATGCCGTTCCCGAGGCGCCCTGTCGCGCGTTTAGTGCAGACGTCATATGCACTCCAATGTCCTGATGCGAAATGTCGTATGTGAACTGAGCGGTACACCCCCCAAACAGGAGTGCTCACACTAAAGCAGAGTGCTACTCAAATAGCCACGCCCCCGTTTCGGGGCTGTGGATAACTTTCGTCGATCTTGGGATGCGCGGTTGCCTGCTCATCGCCGGATCAGTTCCCCGTCACCCACTACTCGAGTGATCCACGGATTGCCACTCTTCGCATAGTCCCTGCGGATGCGCAGCTCGTCGAGATGATGCCAATGGAGTATCGAGGTCATGTCGTCGGCACAGTTGTCACCTCGTCTGGGCTCTCATTCGCGCTCGCGATCACCGGTAACAAATGCGAGCTCGCAATGGCCGCTCCACATTGGGGACTCGGCGGCGTGGGCGTTCAGGCGCCGGACAATTCGAATGACGAGGGTGACGCGCCCACATGTAGTGGAGCCAAGAGGACCCTCGGCCATTCAGTCCTGGTGTCGGCTGAGGTCGAGCCACGAATTACAGCGAACTTGTGGTGTGGCACAGAGGGTGCGTATTTCAGCGTCAATGTGCCAGCGTCTTCCGTGACATCATCTGCTGGGTTTACTCGTCCGGCACTGGGTCAGTCGATACATCACGCCGGATTTCTCATTTCGGTCCGTCCGACAACGTAGTTGTGTAGGGATTTCACTGGCAGCTCGGCGTCCGTGGTATTCCTCTAAGCACTATGCGATGGGACGACCTCTTCGACGATCTCGAGAGCCAGCTCGAGCGGGAGCTCAGCGCCGAAGAGGTCGACCTGCTCGCGGAGGAGGAGCGACTGCGGGTGGCGAGGCTGAGCGTCCGTGACCGCCTCCTGTCGTTGAGCGTTACGGGTACCGACGGTGAGACGCCCGAGCTGAGGCTCATCCTTTGCGACGGAACGCGACTGTCGGTCACCCCTTCGACGTTCGGTCGCGATTGGTTCTCGGGCGAGGTCGTCGACGAGTCTGGAAAGCGACCGGGATGCGTCGTGCCGCTCGATGCGGTGGATGCAGTGCTCCTCGCTCGCGTCGACATCCCACGGAGTATCGACTCGGCTCGGCGCTCAGAGACGCAGGAATCGCTGTCTGCCAGGCTCGGGCTCGCCTTCGTGCTGCGGGACCTGTGCCGAAGGCGCGCCGCGATCGACCTGCAGCTCCCGAATGCTCGCCTGCACGGCACCATCGATCGGGTGGGACGCGACCACCTCGACCTTGCGGTTCACGAGCGCGGACGGCCTCGACGCGATTCTGAGGTCAGCGAGTATCGCCTCGTGCGCATCGCGCACATACTGCTCGTGCGAACCTGACGCTGCGCAAGCTGGCTACGCGCGACCGCTCGACAGTTCCGGCAGGTTCGCGTAGTCGGATTGGTTCCAGAGGGAAAGCCGGCGGGTCTCCTCGTACATCGCGTCGATGTACGACTCGAGCACCGATCGCTCTACGCGCCAGTGACCATGGCCACCGACCTTGATCGCCGGTAGCTCGCCGGAGCGCACAAGTGCGTACGCCTGTGAAGCCGAGATGTTGAGGAGTTCTGCGGTGTCGGCGAGGGTAAGAAAGCGCCCGAGCGACTGGGGGGATCCTGACTCGTTCATACCTCCGAGTATGCGGCCGTGCGTTGCGCCGAAACGGGCCTGTGGATAACTTTCCCGGGTGAGGGGGAGCGGTCACGAGCATGGATGCACTCACAGACAGGATTCGAGGAGACGAATGGCTCGGCCCACGAGAGAACAGGATGTCCCGGCGCAGCCGGCGGCGAAGAAACGCCGGCGATCATTCTGGTTCGACCCCCGATTCGCGGTTGGGCTGGTGCTCGTCGTGGTCTCCGTCCTCGGCGTCGTTGGACTTGTCGACGCAGCGAATTCCTCGATCGAGGTTCTCGCCGCTCGCTCCGCACTGGCTCCTGGCCAGCACGTAGAGGCATCCGATCTCGTTCCTACAAGCGTTCGGGCCGGGCACGTGGAGAAGCTCTATCTCACCGCCGCGGAGGTTCCTTCAGCAGGGGTCGTCGTTACGCGACCCGTCGCCGCCGGCGAGCTGGTGCCGCACTCGGCTGTCGGCAGCACTGCAGGTGACCAACTGACGTCGGTTGTCGTTTCAGTGAACGGAGGGTTTGCGGCATCCATCACATCGGGTTCACGCATCGACCTTTGGTCGGCCCAACAGGTGGATGAGGTCGACGGTGCGAGCGGCGGATTTGCTGCGCCGACCGTGCTGGTTTCATCGGCGATCGTGGTGCGTCTTGTCGACCAGAAGAACCTGGTCACGACCGCCGGATCATCCGTAGAACTTCTCGTGCCGAAATCGGACACCGCGAGCGTGCTCGATGCGATTGCAAACGGTGCCGCGTTGAGTGTCGTTCCGGTCGACCTTCCGCTGGGGCAGTGACGTGGCCAGGATCGCGTTTGGGCTCCCGCTTGAAGCGGAGGAGCGACTGGGAGCCGAGGCTGTTCGGCACGGCCACGAGATTGTTGCACGCTGTTCGACCGCAGGCGAGCTCGCAGCGCGTGTCGACATGCTCGTGACTACACAACAGCGACCGGATGTTGCGATTATTGCCGCGACGGAACGGCACCTCACCGAGAACTTGCTCTCGATCTGCGATGAGGCCGGTGTTCGGCTGCTTCCGCTCGTCGCGAGCGAGACGGAACGCCACCGCATGCTTGCCCTTGGCCTGCTCGAGTCCGTGGACTTCGCCGCCGAATGGTCGACCATCGAGCGGGAGTTAGCTGTCATCCCCGTGCGCCCCGTCGTTGAAGCCGACACTGTCGTCACGTCGGCATCCCCGCGTTCCGGCACCGTCGTTGCGGTCTGGGGTCCTGCGGGCGCACCTGGCCGGACGAGCGTTGCGATCAATGTCGCCGCAGAGCTGGCGGCCGCGGGTCACTCTGTGGCGCTTGCGGATGTCGACACCTACAGCGGAACGATCGCGCCTGCACTCGGTTTGCTGGACGAATCGCCGGGATTTGCGGCGGCTTGCCGCCTCGCGGGCGCAGACGGTTTGAATCGGGCCGAACTCGAACGAATCGGTCAGCGCTACGAATCGACCCACTCCGGCTTCTGGGTTCTCACAGGCATCGGTCGGCCGAGTCGCTGGCCCGAACTGTCCGCGCAGCGCGTTGCGGCCACTCTCGAGAAGTGCCGATTGTGGGTCGACTACACCGTCGTCGACGTCGGTTTCAGCCTTGAGCACGACGAAGAAATCTCGACCGACCTTTTCGCGCCGCGGCGAAATGCTGCGGGTATTACCTCACTTCGCGAGGCCGACCGTGTGATCGCCGTTGGAGCCGCGGACCCGGTGGGGCTCTCCAGGTTCCTACGGGCTCACGTCGACCTGATCGAAACGGTGGCGGAGGGGCGAGTTCTCGTCGTGATGAACAAGCTGCGGGCGAGCGCAATCGGGACGAACCCGAGCGCGCAGGTCGCCCAGACCCTCTCCCGCTTTGGCGGCATCGAGGCGGCAGCGCTCATCCCGTACGATTCTGCTGCGATGGATGCGGCCATCCTCAGCGGAAGGACGCTGGCGGATGCCGCTTCGCGCTCGCCCGCGCGGCAGGCGATCCGCGAGTTGGTCAACTCTCGCCTCGTTCCGACACGCGCCGGCAAGAAGAGGTCACGCGAACTGAGGTTGGCGTAGTCCGCGGTCGGTTAGCCTTGTGTCGTGTCAACGCTCTCCGACCTCGTGCTCGCCCAGGGCCGCTCGGATGATGCGGACGTCGAGTGGCTTCACCTTCTCGTAGGTGACTGGCAGCTTCTCGCTGACCTCGCGTTCGCAGACATCGTTCTCTGGGTACCCAGCGCGGACGAGAGTTTCGTCGCTGTCGCGCATGCGAGACCGTCAAGCGCGGCGACCCTTTTCTATCGCGACTTTGTCGGGCAGAAGATCAAGCCGGAGTGGGCCGCACAGGTCACGGAGGCTTTCGAGACGACGCGAATCATCGATTCGACCACACCAACATGGTACGAGGAGACCCCGACTCGCGTTCGCGCGGTTCCGGTGCTTCGTCGGATTGCTCCGAGCGGTAAACAGACGACCGACTTCCCGATCGCTGTTATCACTCGGCACACCAATCTGAGTGATGCGCGCACGCCGAGCCGCCAGGAGCTCACGTTCAACGAGTGCGCGAACGACTTGTTCGCGATGATCGCGTCTGGCGATTTTCCCGACCTTGGCGCGCCGAGTGCGCCACGGCGTGGTGCGCCACGAGCATCCGATGGTCTCATCCGTCTCGATATCGACGGCGTGGTGACGTTCGCGAGTCCGAATGCGCTTTCCGCCTTCAACCGCGTGGGCTTCGATGGCGAGCTAGAGGGGGAGTCGCTCGCCGAAGTCACGACCGGAGTTCTCATCGACCGCAAGGATGTCGTCGACGAATCACTTCCGCTCGTCGTTACCGGTCGGGCGCCGTGGCGCACCGATATCGAGGCGAAGGGTGTGACGGTTTCGCTGCGAGCCATCCCGATTCGTAACAGGGGGGAGCGCGTCGGCGCGATCATCCTGTGTCGGGATGTCACCGAAATGCGGCACCAGGAACGTGAGCTCATCACCAAGGATGCGACGATCCGCGAGATTCATCACCGGGTCAAAAACAACCTTCAGACTGTTGCCTCACTTCTGCGAATCCAGGCTCGACGTACGCACAGCGACGTGGCTCGGGATGCCCTCGGTCAGGCCATGCGCCGTGTCGCTGCCATCGCTGTCGTGCACGACACCCTCAGCGAGGGACTGAGCCAGAACGTCGACTTCGACGCTGTCTTCGACCGCGTTCTTCTGCTTGTGGCAGAGGTCGCTTCAAGTCACAACACGACGGTGCATCCGAAGTTCAACGGAAGTTTCGGGGTTCTGCCGAGCGAGTACGCGACCCCGCTCGCTCTGGCGCTGACCGAATTGGTGACGAATGCTGTTGAGCATGGGCTCGCCGGTCGTGATGGTGAGGTCGCGATTACCGCGAAACGCACAGAGGATGACTTGCGCGTGCGGGTACGGGATGACGGTGTTGGTCTTCCGGAGGGACAGGTCGGTGAGGGTCTCGGGACGCAGATCGTCCGCACTCTCATTCAGGGCGAACTCGGTGGAACCATCGACTGGCATACGCTCGTCGGAAACGGCACCGAGGTCACGATCGACGTACCGCTGAACTGGCTCAAGAAGGACAGGGGCTGACGCTCAGGTGCCGCGCTGCCCGGCGCCATCGCTAAGTGCCGTCGCTGTTCGCGTCCCGTGCTCGTTCGCGTTTCAGGTCGTGCATCGCGCGACTTTGTTTGAGCAGGATGGGTGTTTGGTCGGGGTCGGTGTTGGCGGGTTTCGATAGCCAGTAGTTGCTGGTGTTGTCGCGGCTGATTTCCCAGCCGTTGTTGTGGTGGAGTTGTCCAGGGTGGTGCGGGTGGTGGTGACGCGGATGCTCGACGCCCGGCCGTTCGAGAACCTCAGGGACCAGCGGCTGCTTGACCCCAGTTGTCGCGAAATCCGAGCGACCCCACCCTGCGGGCACAACAAAACGGCCTGCCGGGTTTCCCCGACAGGCCCGCTGAGGAGTGAGCTAGGAGGCGCGACGCGCGCGAGCCGCGCGGCGCTTGAGAGCGCGACGCTCGTCTTCGCTCAGTCCGCCCCACACTCCGGAGTCCTGTGAGGTTTCGAGTGCGTACTGCAGGCACATCTCGGTGACGGAGCAACGTGCGCAGACCGCCTTGGCCTTGTCGATTTGGTCGACAGCCGGGCCGGTGTTCCCGACAGGGAAAAACAGCTCTGGGTCTGCAGTGAGACAGGCGGCCTTGTCACGCCAATCCATAGTGGTGCTCCTTAGGGTGGTGCGCGCCGTTAAATTGCGACGCTATAAAGCAAAGGTCGATGACCTGAGATTCGGGAAGGTGAAAACTTATCTGGGACTCGCTCACAGCCTTGTAAGCGGAAAATCAACCTCACATAGGCTCTCACAAGGGCCAAGTCAAATCAATAGTTTTGTATGGGATGTAGCTGTGAAAAAAATTCGCGAACCGATTTTGCTGTACGTGCTCGCTTCGCTCATCCTGCTCGAGGGGGCGGCTCTGGCGGTCGCCACCATCTATCTCGTCGTCGAGATTTTCACAGCTCCGTCGAGTTCCATAGCGAGCGCAGTCGCGTACGCGGCAACGGCGGCCATTGCCGCGGTCTTGGTGCTGTTCGTTGGCCGGTCCACGCTTCGCGCCCGCCCTTGGATCCGCGGCGCGACGGTCTGTATCGCCGTCCTCCAACTGCTCGTGGCGTACAGCATCATCATCACCAGCACGCCAACGCTTGGCTGGGTGTTGGTGATCCCAGCGGTGGCGATGCTCGTACTGCTTTTCAGTCGACCAGTGATGCGCGCGACGACCCGGCCAGGCCGGACGGGCGACGAGTAGGGGTAGACAGCTCTGACTAGTCGAGTCCGAGCTTTTTGCGCAGACTCGCTACGTGTCCGGTCGCCTTCACGTTGTAGAGCGCGAGCTCGACCTTGCCGCTTTCGTCAATCACGAAGGTGGATCGAAGCGTTCCGACAACCGTCTTGCCGTACAGCGACTTCTCGCCGTAGCTGCCGTAGGCATTGTGCACGGTCAGGTCGAGATCGCTCAGGAGCGGGAAGTTCAACCCCTGCTCCTCTTGGAAGAGTTTCAAGTCATCCAGGTTGTCCTTGGATACGCCGAGCACCTGGTAGCCGGCGGACTTCAGCGAGTTGATGTTGTCCCGAAAATCGCAGGCCTCGGTCGTGCAGCCGGGAGTGGATGCCGCGGGGTAGAAGTACACGATCGTCTTCTTGCCCGCGAAGTCCGCAAGCGAGACGGATGTCCCGTCCTGGTCAAGTAGCGTGAATGCGGGAGCCGCATCCCCGGCCTTGAGTCGTGTTTCCGTCATCGCTGTCCCTTGCATTCGAGTCTGTTCTCTCATGCTAATCTTGCTTCTCGGCTCGGAAGTTCGGGCCGCACGCGCCTCTAGCTCAATTGGCAGAGCAACTGACTCTTAATCAGTGGGTTCCGGGTTCAAGTCCCGGGGGGCGCACTTCACTCGCTCACCAACTAGCGGTCTCCGACTGAAAACGTCGCCGCGCGGCAGCGGCGAAACGTCACGCGTAGACCCAATAGTCGCCCAGCGTCAACACGCGAGGTTTGCGTCCTACCGGCACAGGCTGATTGCTCAACGCCGGCGACCACCGTGGAAGACCACGCGATCGATCAGTATCCAGAATGAAATGGTCACCCGAGTCCTACCCGAGCAGTTGGGCAACGTCAAAACCGATTCTGAACTCCTGCGGTAACCGGTATTTCCAGTCGACACTTCGGCCGAGATCGGTTCCGCCACGTCGCCCTCGACCGTTGTCCTCGGGCGCTCTATCAGGATCGTCATGACGCTACTATGATTAGTGTCATGACGGATGTCAATCGTTCCGGCGATGACACGCTGCATTTGCCTTTAGCGATCATCGCGCCTCGTCGTCACATGATGTCCCAGTACGGGTCGAACGACAACACTCTCGCCGTCCGCCCGACCGGCGCCGGCTTATTGCTCACGGCTGGCGACCATCGGTGCAGCCCGGACGGGTCGGAGCTTTCCAAGATGAAGTGGTCTCCCGAGTCCTGTCCGGGCAGTTCGGCAGCATCTAAGGCGGTTGGGTAGCCCAAGGGATCCTGCGAGCGGATTTTGAAGTCAGCGGGCAAACGGTACTGCCAGCTGACGATGCCAGTCGCGACGTCAAGCGTGCCTAGCTCGGTGAAAGCGTTCGGCGTTACGGGGGATACCACCGCCGACACGCGAACCAGGTTGTCCTTGGCTCCCGCTCCCTCGAGATGGGCGCGGATCGCCGACGACTCGTCAAGTGCGGCCGACGTAGCGGCCGGAACCGGCGCAAACGCGCCTGTGCTCGTGTCGAGGAGTTGCGTGCTGTTGGACCAGCCCCGGTGTCGCCTGGGCGTCAGGCTGCAGGCAGCGCCGGGGCTGCATTGATCTTGATCGGAGGCGTGAACCAGTATGCGAGTTGAGTCTGGCAACCAGGCCAAGGTCACCGTCTGTTCGGACATCACTCCGGGCATGGTGACCATTCTGGTTACTCCAGTCCGGAGATTTCGTACGGCGAACTCGGGACCTTCGGAGAACTGGCTAAAGCTGTCGTTCGCATCAGGGCGGTAGGCGAGCATCGTGCCGTTCGGGCTCACCACGGGATGAGTGCCTGACACAATTCGTGAGACCGGTCCCCCGCTCGTGCTCACTGACTCAATCTCGCGATTAGAGTTGAAGTAGAGGGTTCGCCCATCGTTGGTTAGATCGAATCCGTAGTGGACGTAGGCAAGCGGATTGGCCGGTACTGGGTGGTACCACACGTCGCCCACGTTCTTTACGAGCGTGCGGACGGTCTTGCCGGTGGTCGAGTCGATGACCTCGATTCCGTTTTCATGATGCGCGCTGGGCGCTTCCCACACGACCATCGTGGTCGGGAACCCATCAGAGTCCGTGCTGAAGGCAGGCGCGGGCCGTTGCGCGATTGTCGGGTGATGCGCCCAGGGTTCCGCGATCACGACCGCCCCGGCGACCACTAAGGCGAACACCACCGATATCGCGATGATCACGAAGTTTCGACGTCTTCGGGCGCGTTCGCGCGCCTCGGCGAACAACACTTCGGCGCAGATCAGTTCCGCCAAGTCCCCCTCGACCGTTGTCGTCGGGCGCTCTATCAGGATCGTCATGACGCTACTATGATTAGTTTCATGACGGATGTCAATTCTTCGGGCGATGACACGCTGCATTTGCCGTCGGTCGACCGCGAAGGCAAGCTTCTCCTGCACGAGCAGGTTGCAGCATCCATCCGTCGCGCCATCGCGGAGGGGGAGGCGGCACCCGGTGAGAAGATTCCGCAAGCACGAGATCTCGCTGCTGTACTTGGCGTGAATACGAACACGGTGCTGCGGGCCATCCGGCAGCTCCGCGACGAAGGAATCCTTGACGCCGGACGGGGTAAGGCGACGACGGTTGCGGGCACGCCAGAGAGATCCGTCCTGATTTCGCGTGCACGTGAATTTGTCGAGTTCGGGGAAGCGAACGGCTACGGACGCAATGACTTGATGAGGATCATCGCCGAGCTGCCGTAACTGGTGCCTGTCGTCTAAACCCTTCCGATCCGCGTCATCCCGTTTCAGAATGGTTTTGGCGCGCGTTCCTGTCAGTGCGCTGGATGTCGAGTCTCATGCACCGGACGGGATCGGAACATGGCCATCATCGACGCCTCCGGGGCGTCACGTCGCTTGCTTGCACTGCACGACGTTGTTCGAGGGCAGTGTCTCGTGGCTGCCGGGCGAGTCATCCTCCAAGGCAAGCCGGTCTTGCGGCACGCGGCCTCCGCGAAGATCGAGTGGGAGAACACGAGCGGTAAGCATCCGGGAGGAGTGGGCCCAGAGGGAACACCCGTCTTCTTTGCCGGGCCGGCCGGATTTTTTGATGTCGCGATTTCGGATGGCCACGGAAACGTCGTTGGCATCGACACGGACGGCCGTCGCTTTGTCGCCGGGGAAGTGCACGTGCAGAGCATCAAGTCCCGTGCGAATCAGGTTGGCGGCAAGCTGCTCGGCTGGTCGTCCGAGTTTCTCGGCTACCAGCTCTCGTTCGCGAACCCCGCGCCACCGGTCAACGCGAATGTCACGCCCGACGACGTGAGGCGGATCGCCACCTACCTTCACGCACACGGCTTCGGAAACTCGGCGGCGCAACACAACGGCATCCGCGGTCCGATCTACTGGCGCGGGGTGCAGCTGTTTGGTCGGGCGAACGGGATGTATCCGGCTCCCGCATTCGTCGTCACCGGCGTCCCCGGTCCCAGGTCGCGGGCGATCGAGCGTTTTCTCGACGCGAACGCGCACTGAGCTGTGTGAGCAGCGGGCGAGACGCTACGCCGGTGAGCCGCGATGCGCAACGGGTGGAATGCTGTTCATGAAGCGCGCACGCTTATTACATGAAAGAACTGTCGTACTCGGGGGAGTCGATGGTGACAACGGACGCCATCGGCGATGCCGTGGTCGAGTACGCCAGGGCCCTCGCCTCACACGACTCAGCGGATGTCGTCGATATCCCCGTCATCGCTGATCACACCGAATCAGTGGCCAGTCTGATGCTCGGGCCCGGGGCTCAACTCCTGGTGCGAGTCGCGCACACCAAGAATGTCAGCCTGCGCGACGGTGAAGCGATCGAACGCCTGCGCCGCGCACTCGCCATCCTCACCAAATCGACCATCAAGCCCGTGACACCGGCAGCGTGGGGAGCTCTCGCGATCGATTACGACTTTCTGTAGCGCGCCTTTCTGGAGTGCTTCCGAGCGCGATACCATCGTGGATACCTGTCAATGACCGAGAGGAATCCCGTGGGGCAGTTGATTTACGGTTCGACGGGCGCGACCGTCGAGATCGATGACCGAACGCTCGCCCACCTCAAAGTGGTCATGATCACCAAACTTCGCCGCGGTGAGGGCTTCGCTTTCTCCTGGGAAGAAGACATCAAGGACGGCAGCGGTCGCAGCACGATCTGGGTTCACCCGGCGGTGAGCCTTCAGTTCAAGTTTTTCGGTACGCGCCAACCCTCGATGAACAAGCTGTGGCTCGAAGAACTGATGTCGTCGGCCAACAGCGGCGGCGGCCTGCACGTGCTGCCAGAGCACGACGCGACAGAGGCGAACTCGGTTCCGCCGATCTACTAGCCCGGCCGGTTCTGCGGCTCGAGGTCAATCCTCGACACGCGTCGCGCTCGAACCCGCGCGGTCAGCGCGATCCGCGTCCTCTCGGTGAACGCGGTGACACGGCGCCCGACGAGCTTCGCGAGCTGGTGTGACGGCGCCTCGACGAAACGGTAGAAGAGGTACGCGACAGCCAGCGCGGTGGGGATGCCGACGATCGCGACCAGCCCCCAGTTGCTTTCACCGAACAGGTACGTGAAAGCGACGAGGATCGGCAGGTGTGTCAGGTAGAGACTGAACGAAATCTTTCCCAGCGCCTGGGCCGGGCGCGTTGAAAGCGCACGTTCGATGGGCACAAAGACGATTGCGCAGACGACAAGACCAAGTGCTCCGATCGGCGTCAGCGATCCGAGCGCATCACTGACGGTCGTCCCGGCGTGAAAGATCGGACGTGCCATCCAGCTCGCGACGATGGAGAGGAAGGATGCCGCGAGCACGAGCCATCCCAATACTCGCGCCCGCCGAATCCCGCCGACTCGTCTCGCCCAGGATCGCAGTGCGTCGAGATTGACCGCGACGAGGGTGCCCAGGAAGAACACCGGCAAGTACAGCAGCGCGTCGACGTCGAGCACCTTGCCGAGGACGGTGAGGCTGTAGCACGCCACGACCGCGACGACCCAGAAGCGTCGAATAATCAGTGCAACGAGAACGAACAGCGGCAGGGCGAGGGAGAAGATGAGCTCCCACTGCAGCGACCACAGCACGGTGTTGCTCGAGAACGATTTGCGCACGAGCCCGGCTTCGCTGAACAGCAAGCCGAAGGGGGCTGCCGTGCCGTTGGATCGCTCCACCCAAGACCCGTCGACCACTGCGCCGGCCGGATGCGGCAGTGCGTTGATCCAGATTCCGGCGAGAATCAGCGATGCCCAGACGGGGACATACAAACGGATCAGCCTCGATGCGAGGAAGCCGACCCAGACCCGTGGTCCCTTGGCGAGCAGGGGGAGCGGCACGACCAGGCCGCTCAGCACGAAGAAGACGAGAACACTTTCGGAGCCAGCGCTCAGCAGCTTGAGCGGCGTGGATGAGATGAGCCACCAGAACGACCCGGGTGCCCACGCATTGGTCGTCGGCTCGATATACGGTCGGGCGATTTGGTAGATGTGGTGGAAGACCACGACCATCGAAGCGATGCCGCGCAGGCCGTCAAGTGCGATGAGCCGCGAAGGCGAGCCGGGCACCGATCCGGGTTCTACGAACCGGCTCCCACCCGCAGCCGGAGCCCTGTTCTGGCGCTCGGAAACGCTCAC
>DASXNG010000267.1:0-12347 GCA_036495225.1 Galbitalea sp. | reverse complement strand
CGTTGCAAGCCAGAGATTCTGGGAACACGCCGTGCCAACGGTGACCAGCACCGCTCCGGCACCGACCAGCGCAAGATGAGACTTGGTTCGTCGGGCGTTGCTTCCGCCGAATTCAGCAAACAGAAGCATCGAGATCGATCCGAGCGCCGCGAATAGGGCCGCCGTCGGGTTGCCGAACACCTTGTCCGCCAGAGCAAAAGTACCTGGCGCGACGATCCCGACTCTGAGCGCGCGAAACAGCGCGGACCTCGGGAGGGTGCGCAGGCGCTCTGTCCAAGTCACTTTGGCAGCTTCGCATTCAATGCGTCTCGGTGCAATGAACTCACCCGTTACGAGCACCGGGGCGCAAATAGTATTGCGGCATGGCACCTCGAGCCGAGCAGCGGCCGTGACATCGGTCGCGCGAAAGCTGGGCTGGTGGGTGGAGGACTATGCCTTCGCGGCATACTGGCAGGTGCGCGCCCTGGTGTGGCGCAAGCGTGAAGGCGACTACCTCTCCGGCGAACTCAGCCCCGTTCTCGTCATCCCAGGAATCTGGGAAACGTGGGGGTTCATGCGATCGCTCATTGATCCTGTCCACGCCGCCGGGCATCCCGTCTACGTGCTCCCGTCGCTGCGTCGAAACAATCGTCCGGTCAGCGCCTCGGCCGCGGCCATTGTCGAGCTCGTCGCCGAGAAGAACCTGCGCGATGTTCTCATCGTCGCCCACAGCAAGGGCGGGCTCATTGGCAAGTACGCGATGGCGATGCTGGATGACACGCGGTGCTTCTCCGGCATGGTCGCGGTGAGCACGCCGTTCTCCGGTTCGCGGTATGCGCCATACCTGCTGCTGTCGAGTCTTCGTGCTTTTTCGCCCAGGGATCCGACGACCGAGCTCCTTGGCGCATCACTCGAAGTGAACGCCCGCATCGTGTCCATTTACGGCGAGTTCGATCCCCACATCCCCGAGGGCAGCGAACTGCCTGGGGCGCGAAACATCGTGCTCCCCACCGGCGGACACTTTCGCGTGCTCGCGCGACCCGAGACGATCGCCACCGTGCTCGAAGTCGCCAGCGCGACTGCCTAGTCGCTCGGCGCGACCGGGGGCGCCGTCGGTGGATGCAACGTGCCTCTGTGCACCTCGAACACGTGCGACTCTCCCGGCGAGTCTGGGTCATCGACGATGGGCTGGTCGTGCATGAACAGACGGATGAGGTTGGCGAGCTCCCCCGGATTGCTGAAGTTGATTGCGTGTGCGGCGCCCTGCATCACGACGATGAGCACCGGATTATCGGTCGCACTCGCGATCAGATTAATGCGGTCGGCATCTGGCATCAGCGGGTCTCTGTCGCCGATGACGACGAGCGTGGGTATGTTCAGCTGAAGCAGTCGCTGCAGCGATGGGTACTGGGTGAGCGCCTTGAACATTCGCACTGTGCTTGGCACTCCGAATCGCAGGTAGTCCGGCGTGGCAACCCTCATCATTTTGGTTGGCTCGCGGGAACCGTCGCGTGCCAGTTGCCCCACCGCCCGCCGCAGTGGTTGGTTGAATGCGCCTCCCGCCGGTGAGACGAGAACCGCGCGCTCGAGGCGTTCGGGATACGCGTAGGCGAAATCGCAGATCACCGGGCACCCCATCGAGTTGCCGACGAGAGTGACCTTCTCGATCCCTCGATCATCGAGGAAGCGCGTTGCCGCGTAGGCGAGGCCAGGAATATCAAGAGGCTTCGGTGGTTTGCCGCTCCTACCGAACCCCGGGAGGTCCGGCACCAGGGTGTGATAGTCGTTTCGCAGGAGTTCGGCGGTCGGCAGCAGATAGCGCCCGGAAAGCCCGAACCCGTGGAGGTGCATCATCGCCTTGGCGCCGACTGGCGGATCCTCCGATTCGCGGTAGAACACGTCGATGCCGTCGACGGATGTCCAGCGCTCAGCGAGCGCAGATGCAGGGTGCCTCGGAAGGCGGCGCGGGCGGCGCCGAACCTCCAGTTCTCTTCGATTTGTCGTCACGGTTGACCCCAATCGGTCAGACACGATTTTTGTCTTGCGTCTCTCCGCCATCCTCATCCACAAGGGATGATTCGGAAGGCTCGAGCCTCGCCCGTTATTCGACCTCGACAGTCCAGACCGGCAGGCCATCGATCGAGATTCGAACGGTCTCGAAGTAGGTCGCATTTCGGCCGTCTTCATCGATCAGTTCCGCCTGGCTCGCGAAAGCGGTGACATCCCATGTTCTGCCGTCGAATGGGCCGCCCTCGAGGTAGGCGTTCTTGGTTTCCATGAGAAAACGGTACTCCGAGTGGTCAGGCTGGTAACGCGAAAACACCCTTGCGCAATTCATCCCATGAGGATGACCCGCCTTTGCCCTGATCAGACGAGGCTTGGTGCTTCTTCAGCAGCCGAGGCGCGCCACCGTGAGGAGTCAATCGTGAGTGAGACCAACAGAGTCACGCATTTCCTGGGCGAGGTGGTGCACGGGGACCTGGATCACATGCCCGTCTCAACCGAGACCGCCATGGCGGAGTTTCACGACCCCAGCCAGGAGTGGCGCCGCCTGTTCTCCGAGTTGCTGGGAACCTTCTTCCTGGTCCTCGTGGCCGCCGGGGGCGGAATGATGAGCCAGGCGTTTCCGGACACGATCTCCAGAACTGCGGCCGTTGTCGCGCCCGGACTGATGGTGTTCGCAATCATCCTGTTCATGGGGAAGGTTTCCGGCGCCCACCTGAATCCGGCCGTGAGTATCGCCTTCGCCCTGCGCGGAGATTTTCCCTGGATCCGAGTGCCCGGCTATGTCATCACACAGCTTCTCGGCGCGAGTCTCGCCGCATGGTTTCTGCACGGCGTCATCCACGTGTCGTCTTCTTACGGTTCAAACTATCCGGCGGCGGGGTACTCGAACGTCGATGCGATGTTGATGGAGATTGTGCTCACCTTTGGCCTGGTGAGCGTCATCCTCGGCACCGCTTCCGGCGCGCAGAACCTCGGCATCATCGGGGCGTTCGGCGTCGGGGCGTACATCGCGCTCGCCGGGCTGTGGGGCAGCCCCATCTCTGGCACGTCGATGAACCCGGCGCGAACGTTTGGCCCAGACCTCGTCGCAGGAGACTTCACCGCGTACTGGGTTTACGTGATCGGACCGATCGTCGGCGCGGTCGTTGCCGTCGGCGCCGCATTCCTGCTGCGCGGACCTGGCGGAGGAGCCGCCGGCTCCGGCGCTGCCCAGGGAGCAATCGACACCGAGATTGAGCGTCCGGACAAGGCCTGAGACGGTCGCATCCAATCCGTCCGGTTAGTCGTGCACGACCTCGAGCCGTAGCCATGCCGCGAAGGAATCGATCTCGTCGTGAACGGCAGCGCGCATGGTGCTAGTGAACGGAACGTCCTCGTGGATGCGGTGCACGACAAAGCACCCCGCGTCGCGGTCCGACCGCGCATCGAGCTTGCCGATGAGCCGATCGTTGTGCAGGATCGGCAACGCGAACTGGCCCCAAATTCGGCTTCGCGCCGGTTTGTACATCTCCAGCGTGTAGTCGAACTCAAACAGTCTCGCGACGCGCTGCGGATCTGTCATGAGCCGGTCGAAGGGCGACAGGATGGTTGTTCCGCCTTCGAATGGTCGCCCCAGTTGCTCGGGATCGACCCGCCACCTGCCAGGCACCCCCTCGATGGTCGCACCTTCGCCGACCGGCACGACGCCGTGCAATTCCACCGGCGAGACGGCAATACTGTCGCGCATCACCCCGCACGCGTGCAGCAGCCGCTCGCTCCGGATGCGGCGTGCATCATCCTCTGGAACCTCGGCCACATCGGGGAACACCCGATCGGCGAGGTCCCACACGCGCAGTCGACCGGCTCTCCCCACTACCGCCAGCTCGCCGCTCATGTGCAGGCACTCGAGCATCTGGGTGACGTTTCGGTTGTTGGTCCAGCCGGTCGATGGCCACGGCACGAGCGATTCGTCCGGAATGTCTCGCGATGTCTGAGGGCCAAGGTCGGCGATGCGATCCAGGATGCCTTGTGCAAAATCCGAATTCGCGTCTATCCAGCCGCGCGTGTTCGTGCGATCCGCCCACGTTCGCATGCTCGCGAGGTACAGCCCGAGGTCTGACATGGGCCGAAGCATCCAGCCGCGTTCGAAGAGGAGACCCTGGCTCACTGCGCGGGTGAGGTCTGCAGGGCGGTACGAGTCTCCAAGCCGCGACCAGCAGATGTGATCTGCCGCCGGGGCGACCGTCGTCGTGAGCTCGACCCGCAGCATCGCAAGTTCGCGAACCAGTTCGAGCAGGTCATCGGGTGGCGACGCGTCAAGGCGAGCGGCGCGAACCGCAATCCGTCGTGCTTCTTCGCGGGAGAGCGTTACCGTTTCCATGACTTCACGCTAGAAGTCACCTATGACGTCGCTCGGCGGCGGTTATCCGCCCTGGTGATTCTTCTTGTAGCGGTCCTGACGCGTGGTCATCGGGTACCCAACCAAGAGCCACGCCAGCGCTCCGAGCCAGGGGAAGATGATGATCACGATCACCCAAATAACGAGGAATCCGGTGCCCTTGCGACCGTTGCGGCTCGCGCGCCACAGGGTGACAAGCGCCAAGATCCAGAGCACGATCGTGATCGCAAGTGAGCCGAAGATGTACACGTTGCCCACGGTGGGTACTCCTCTCGTTAGTGAGACGCTATCGAGACCGCCGCCATGCCGCGCTCATTCGGAGCGGGTGAGAGCGCTCGTCGGCTAGTTTGACGCCCCGGGCGTGGGACCGCATGACGACGGGGTTCCATTGCCCCAGTCGATGCACTGGTAACTCGAATAGCTGGGCGTCGGCGTCGGCGGCGGGGTCGCGGAGAGCGCCACGCAGCCGTCGAGCCCGAGAACGGTTGCGAGCGCCATGGCCACGAGGACCGCGCCACGCGCGACTCGGGGTGTCACCGGCCACTTCGCGGGCGCACAGGCGCTGTGGTTCGGCCACCAAGGCGATAAAACACAAACGGCACGATCGACAGCACGCAGCTGATCCCGGGCACGATCGTGAGCGCAATCCACACCGTCTGCTGCATCGCCGCGGTGACCTGGACGCCCTCGTGGTAGCCGGACGCTCCGATGAAGACGCCGAAGACCAGCACTGCGAGCGCGGTCATGAGCTTCGAGACGAAGGTGAGGGTCGAGAAGGAGATACCGTCATTGCGCACGCCGGTGCGCTTCTCGACGTCGTCGACGGCGTCCGCGATCATGGTGGCCTGCACGACGAGGAAGATGCCAAGCGTCAGTCCGGTCAGGAAGGTGAACGTCATCACGACGACGACGTTCTCGTAGCCGGCGAGGTACATCAGCAGGTAGAGCACGGCACCGATCGCGGAGCTCCAGATCATCAGCATCTTTCCGGAGACCTTGCGCAGCACGAGCGGCGTGCAGAATGACGCAATCACCAGGCCGATGATGATCGCGGCGCCGACGAGAGTGAACGAGAAGTGTTTGCCGTACGCGATGACGACGAACAGCGCGCCGCCGCTCTGGATGATGAACCGCCCGAACCCGAGGATGGAGCCGAGCAGAACCATGAGCAGCGGTGTGTTCTTGAATAGCGTGCCGAACAGCTGCCTGAAGGTCAGGATCGAGCGCTTGCCCGGGACCTTGCGCTCACGCACCTTGAAGAAGGCCAAGAGGTAGAGGCCCATGCCGGCGAAGGCCGTGATTCCGACCGCGAGCGACCAACCCTGCGCCGTGGTGTTGTCCGAGAAACTGAGAGCCAAAGCGAGGGGCTGCATGAAGAGGGTCACAAGCCCGAGCGAGATGGAACCGAATGCCCGCACGTTGGAGACGACGCGAACTCGGGAGGCGCTCTCCCCAAACGCGGAACCGATGAGTCCCCACAGCGGAACGTCGCAGGCCGAGTACGCGATGCCCCAGAGCAGGTAGGTGATCCCGAAGTAGACGAGTTTGGCGCCCTCCGAGGTGTCCGGAATCGAGAAGAGCAGCGTCGTCAGCAGCGCGACTGGCAGCGCGGAGAACAGCACGTACGGTCGAAACTTGCCCCACCGAGTGCTTGTGCGGTCGATGAACGTGCCGACGAGCGGGTCGCTCACCGCGTCGATGCCCTTGGCCACGCCGAGGATGACGGACGCGACGACAATCGCAGAGGAGCTGAAGTCCGCGAACTGCACGAGGTACAACAGGATGAACGTGCTCACGGTGGTGAGGATGACGTTCTGTCCGAACGCTGCCGTCGTGATGGCGACGCTCTGAGTCCTGGCGGAAGGGACCCTCTCGGTCGCGATTGTGCCGCTCGTCATTGGGCGCCTTCCAGCAGGATTGTCTTGATCTCGAACGGGGTGAAGTCGAGGCGGTCGAGAGCCGCAATGCCCAGCCGGTTTTCGAGGAGGTCGGTGTTGTAGGCGCGCTGGTGTTCGAAGCCCGTGCGCAGCGACGTGGATGTCGCTCTGCCGAGGCTTTCATACATCCGGATGATCACGCCGTCGCCGCGCTCTGCCGGCTTGATGGTTTCGACGATCACGCCGGGATCGCTCATGCTCGCGACGCTCCGCAGTGTGACGCCCTCGGTGACCAACAACGGGTTATTCAGGCGATAGCCTTCGGCAACAACCTTGCCCAGGTCGCCTGTTGCGAACGGCGTGAACGCGTAAGTGAATTCGTGGCTGCCGCGATCCGCCGTCTTGTCCGGGAATGTTGGGGAGCGCAAGAGGTTGAGGCTGATCAACCCGTTCTTGGCGCGGTGTCCGTACTTGCTGTCGTTGAGCAGTGCGAAACCGCCAGTGCCGTCTTCGGTTGAGATCCACTTGTGGGCGCAGGTTTCGAACTGCGCAAGCTCGACGGCATCCTTCTCGGTGGTCGGCCGCTCGATGTGGCCGAACTGGATTTCGCTCTTTGCCGTTTCACCGAAGTGGGTCGGGCGGAACTCGGCACGAAGCATCCTGTGTTTCTCGTGCCAGTCGACCCTGGTCTCGAAGCGTACGACATCGCTTCCTGCCTCGAGGATGATGCTCTGCTCAATCGTGACTTTGCTCGACCGGTGCCGCTGCTTGCGTACGACTGTCGGCCCGTCGATGCGGGTCTCGACGTGCGACATCGTGAGTGTCCGCGGGGTCGTTCTCGCGTAGTCCTGCTTGATGTCCCACGCGTCGAAGGGCCACTGGTACGGATCCTTGTGCAGGACGATGCGGTTCAGTCCGCGACCCGCGTGCTGAGCGCCCGTCGCATCGACGCAGGAGCTGATCTCCCCGGTGGCGCCGAAGCGGAGAGTCAGCACCCCGTTGGTGATGGTGTCGTCCGTGAAGGCGAGTTCTGGCGGTGAGCTCACGTGCGAGAGCTCGGCTGATGAATATGGTGCCGCAGCCGCTTCGAGCCACTGCTCACCGACCTTGAGATGCTCACGTCGCGGCAGCCCGGTCAGATTGAGCACCGCCAGTCCCTCGCCCTTCGGCAGCCCGGCCGTCAGTTCGGCGATGTATTCGTCGAGCGCGGCGTCGATCCGCGCGTACGTCTCAACCGCCTCGCTGTTCACACGCTCGATCGAAGAGCCCGGAAGAATGTCGTGGAACTGATTCAGCAGCATGTCGCGCCAGTGCTGCTCCAGCTTCGAAGGACTGTCGTCGCCGACGATGGCGGCGAGCGCCTCCGCGTTGTGAAGCTTGCGCTCGATCGTCCGGTTGTACTTCTTGATTTCGGCCTGGGTTGTGTACGTGCCCTGGTGCGTCTCGAGATACAGCTCGCCGACGTGGGTGTGCGGGATGTCTCGCTTCTCGAGCCTGCGGAAGAAGTCGCCCGCCGTCCTGTACTTCACCTTGGGCAGCCCGCGGAGATCGTGCTCGCGCGCTGTCAGTTCGAGGTGAACTTCGCCGGGCCCGCCGCCGCCATCACCGGAGCCGTAGACGAGCAGGGCGGTGTTCAGCTCGCGCTCTGGGTATTGCTTGATCCCCTTGAGCAGTCCGTCTGCGGCCGCGCGGCTGTTGTAGTCGCCCTCCGGCGGCATGTGGACGAGCACGGTCGAGCCGTCGATGCCCTGCCAGTTGAACGTGCGGTGTGGGAAATCGTTCTTCTTGTTCCACGCGAGCTTGATGGTCTGGAACCAGTCCATGCCGCTCTTCTTCAGAATCTGCGGCAGGTTGCCGTTGTAGCCGAAGGTGTCCGGGAGCCAGCACATTCGGAGGTCTTCCGGCGTGAGCCCGAACTCGCTCTGCAGAAAACGGCGGCCCATCATGGCCTGGCGCACGAGGGATTCGCCGCTCGGAAGGTTGGTGTCCGGCTCGACCCAGAAGCTGCCCTGCAACTCTATGCGGCCGTCCGCGACCGCCTTCTTCACGCGTTCGAAGATGGCGGGATGCTGCTCCTTCATCCACTGCAGCTGCTGTGGCTGGCTCGTGCCGTAGAGGTAGCCGTCGGTCTTGTCGATCGTGTTGAGAGCTTTGGTATACGTGCGGGCGGCCTTGCGATGCGTCTCGCGAAGCGGCCAGAGCCACGCCATGTCGAGGTGGCCGTGTCCGATGGCGCTGTACTCGAAGTCGCTCTCGGAAGCCTGCGAGAGGGAGTCAGCGAGCGCGGCCCTGGCAGCAGCCGGGTCGCCTCCCGCGAAGCGCGAGTATGCGTCGTTGAGCTTTGCGCGAAGGTCGCTCTCGAGCGCCTTGTCTTCCGTCGCCCCCGCAAGAACGAGAAGCGTCAGGTAGTCGTAGTAGAGGCCGAAGACGTCATCGTCGCGTACGGCCAGATGGGCACCGTGATAGACGGCGCTGCCGTACTCGTAGATGAGGATGCCGTTGTACGCGACATCCACGAGGAAATCGACCTTGCCGTTCGACAGGTCGACGTGCTGAATCGGGCGGTACTTGCCGCCACTGTGCGGCAGGTCACCCTGCAGGAAAACGGTGCTCACCGAGTCGAGCACTTCGCCGGCGGGTGAGTATGCGAGACCCTCGCCGCGAATGCCGAGCATCACTGCCGCGTTCTCGGCCCCGGGCGGAACCTCACCGGTGATGTGGAGCCACGCGCAATCGAGCTTCTTGCCCCAGGCCTTGCCGGGGCGGATGGGTGCGAACGAACGGTCGCCGAGTTCGTCGAAGGGCACCGGCTCCGGAGACTTGAAGATCGTCGCATCGAGTTCTGCGACCGTGCGGTAGATGCGCTTTCGAATGCGCATGAGCCGGCGATACTCTCGCGGCTGCTCGGCGCGAAGCCCGAAAATCCAGGCTGCGAATCCGCGCATGCGGGTGTCTCCTTCTCCGGGTCGGACCATCGCGGTCAGTGCCGCGGCATTGCGGTGCCCGGGTGGAGCGGACCGTTCGTGAAGAAAGCCTAACCGACGGTGGTGGTGCGCAGTTTTGAACGCCTAGGCAGACAGCGCCGCTCCGCGCGACCGACGAATCGTGATGTCGCCATAGGCCGAGCGCGCGCGGATCTCCGTCGTCGGGGTCGACTCTTCAGGACCGGTGGTGGCGTCGAGCTCGTTTTTGACGTGTCCGTACTTCGTGTTGAGGTCGAGCCAGGCGGCGCTCCCCTCGCGCACTCCCACGGTGAGGGAACCCATCGACGTTTCGAGCGTGACCGCTCCGCGTTCGACTTCGCCAACCTGGATGCTCCCGTTTGACGACTTCGCGACGACGCTCTTACCTGCTCGCTCGATGGTGATGTCGCCGTTTGCCGCGCGAGCCCGCAGCTCGCCGGTGACGTCACCGACAATCGTGTCGCCGTTGCCGTTCCTGACGACTGCGTCGCCATCGATCTCGCCGATACGCAACCTGCCGGAGCCCGTGTGGATGTCTGCCTGCCCGATGACCCGTTCGACGGTGAGGTCGCCGTAGCCGGTCTTGGCGCGCAGGTCGCCGCTGTGCTCGACGCGGATCTGTCCCATTGCGGACTTCAGCTCCGCGGTCAGGAATTCACCCCGGCAGCTGATGTCGCCCATAGCGGATTTCACGTCGAGGCTGCTGCCCGTGGGGAGTTCGATCACGATATCGACGGCGCCCCCGTCGCTGAGCCAGTTGTACGGCAAGCGTGGCCGGACCGAAATCGAGAGCCGACCGTCGGTGAAATCGACTTGTGCATTTTCAACGACGCGCACGTCGCGCGGCCGAGTCGCTGAGCGCGGTCGCACGTCGACCGCCGTGTCAGTGCGTTCGCTTGCCAGCAGGGTGATGTCCCCGCGAACGTGGACGTCGATGATCACGGTGATCGGTTTTGGGGTTTCGAAGGTCTGCATTACTGTGCCCATCCTGTGTATGACTGTTCGCTTTTGCCACGTCGAGTCGTGCGGGTGTCGTCGGGGAGTTGAAGTGCTTGCGTCACGGCGCGGACCAGCCAGGCATTGACCGAAAGGCCCTGGCTGGTCGCGGCGTCTTCCATGCGTTGCTTGAGTTGTTCCGAGAGTCGGAAGGTTGTGCGTGCGACAGTGCCGTCATCGCTCTCGTTGATTGCCACCGGTGATGACGCGGCCATCTGCTCGAAAGCTGGCGCAGTCGGCGGCGTGGAAACCACGAACTCGGGGTCACGCCCGCGCAGACGTACCTCAACAGACGTGGGTGCCAGTTCGAGTGTGATTTCGTTGGCTGCTGCCGAAAGGGCTTCGATGAGCACGAGCCGCACCGTCGACTCCAGGGGAGCCGTGAGCCGTCCGGCGAGCGCCTGCGCTTCGTCTCCGCCTGCGCCCGCCGTGACTTCTAGCTGCCGCTGCACGTCGGCGATGTACCGCGAAATGTCCATGACGCCAGTCTGACGTCGTTATGACGTCATGTCAAGCGGGGTGATGTCATTGTGGCGTCAACCGGATAACGCGCCCGCTCACGACGAGGGATGTCGCCGCGCGCAGGGCGATAGTCGCGTTGCCGCACTGGTTCCGACGATCTAGTAGGCCACAATGGGCCTCGAGCGCTGCTAACTTCTCGAAAGTTGCACTGGTCAAACCTCGAGGGAGAGAAATGAACGTGACGGTTCGTAAAGAGCCCGCCGAGGGGGAGCGTCGCGTCGCGGCCACCCCGGAATCTGTGCGGCAGCTGGTCGGCCTCGGTCTCGGGGTCACGATCGAGCGGGGCGCGGGAGCTGCCGCGGGATACTTCGATGCCGACTACGTGCAAGCCGGCGCCGAACTCGTCGACAAGGTCGATTTGGCAAGGACCCACGTGTTGCTGCATGTGCAACCCCTAACCCTCAAGGATGTTGGGGCGTTGCAAACGGGCACCATCACGGTGGGGCTTGCGTCGCCGACATCCAATCTGCCCGTCGTCGACGCGCTGCGGAAGGATGGCATCACCGCGTTCGCGCTGGAGCTCGTCCCGAGAATCTCTCGGGCGCAGTCGATGGATGCCTTGACCTCGCAGGCACTCGTCGCGGGCTACCGCTGCGTGCTTGAGGCTGCGATCCGGTTGCCGCGGTTCTTCCCTCTCTACATGACGGCTGCGGGAACGATTCCGCCCGCCTCCATTCTCGTTCTCGGGGCAGGCGTAGCGGGACTGCAGGCGATCGCAACCGCGAAACGACTCGGGGCAAAGGTCTCTGCGTACGACGTGCGCGCCGCCTCGGCTGACGAGGTGAAGTCGATGGGCGGAACCTTCATCACGCTGGACCTCGAAACCGCCGACGGTGCTGGCGGCTACGCGACAGAGCTGGCAGAAGATCGTGCGGCGCGGCAGCGCGAGTTGCTGACGCCATACCTGACCCAGGCGGATGTCGTGATCACGACGGCCGCCATCCCGGGTCGTCCGGCGCCGCGACTGGTGACGAGCGACATGGTTGCTGGCATGCGCGCGGGTTCGGTCATCGTCGACCTCGCGGCCGAGTCCGGCGGGAACGTCCAGGGGAGCGAGCCTGGTCACGACGTCGAGATCCCGCTCGCGAACGGCGCGGGATCCATCACCCTCGTCGGCATGAAGGATGCTGCGTCAACGATGGCGTACGACGCGTCCAGGCTCTACGCCAGAAACGTCTCCAACCTGCTCGCGCTCATGACCGTCGAAGGCCAGATTCAGCCCGACTACGCGGATGACGTCGTGAACGGTACCTGCCTCACCCGAGACGGCGAGATCAACCATGCCCCGACCCGCGAGGCTCTCGATGCCGCACCCGGCTCACAGAAGGGAACCAAGTGATGGATCCGATCACCCTGCTCACCGTTTTCGTGCTCTCGGTGTTCGTCGGCTTCGAAGTCGTTTCGAAGGTCTCGAGCACTTTGCACACCCCCTTGATGTCCGGCGCCAATGCGATTCACGGCATCATCCTCGTCGGCGCGATCACCGTGGCGGGCGAGGCGAAGGATCCCGTCATCCTCGCCGCTGGCCTGCTGGCGGTGCTTCTGGCGACCGTCAATCTCGTGGGTGGCTTCGTCGTCACCGATCGGATGCTTGAGATGTTCGGCGGTCGTAGAACCAACCAGACG
>DASXNG010000266.1:0-8666 GCA_036495225.1 Galbitalea sp. | reverse complement strand
TGCTCTCTGGCTTGACGTTGTACGTCGACGATTCGGCTACGGGCGTGTGCCCGAGAAACGCCTCGACGAGTGCCGTGACGACCATGACGGCGATGCTGGCGATGAAGAGGTAGGTCGGAAGCGCGAACGCTTTACTCGATTCCCGGACACCACGCAGATTGACGGCCATCAGGATGATCAGGAACAGGACCGCGATTTCGACCCGGTACGGATTCAGGAAGGTGAACGCGGAGATGATGTTGTCGACGCCGCTGGCGACGGACACTGCGACGGTCAGGACATAGTCCACCAGCAGGGCGGCCGCGACGATCAGGCCGGCAATCTCTCCGATGTTCTTGCGTGCGACCTCGTAGTCGCCGCCGCCCGATGGGTACGCCTTGACCAACTGCCGATAGGACAGCACGACGACGATGAGAAGGATGACGACTGCCGTCGCCACCCCGGGGGCGAACGCCAGAAACGCGGTACCGCCGAGCAGCAGAATGAGCATCATTTCCTGCGGCGCATAGGCAACGGATGAGAGCGCGTCGCTGGCGAAAATGGGTAGGGCAAGGTGCTTCGGGAGCAGCTGGCCCTCAAGCTTGTCCGAGGGTAAAGGCTCGCCAATCAGCCACCGTTTTGGCGACCGGGCTTCGTTAGTCACGAGGGGCGAGCATACTCCTAGCGCGGTTTGGCTCCAACTGGGAACGCCTGTGTGGATGGAACGATTACTTTGTGCTATTCCTCAGGGACTCGCGAACGGCGGAGGTGACCTCGTTCAATCCGCTTTTCAGAATGGCGATCGTCTCGCCGGTCAGGTCGCTGCGTGACATCCGCTCCCGCAGGTCCGAGCGCAGCTCGTGGCGGAACGAGTTGAGCAGTACCTCGGCTTCCTGAAGGTATCCCCGACTGGCGGAGCGCGCGGCGCTTTCGGGCTCGTCAGAAACCCACCGAGTGTTTCTGCCGTTCGCGTTTGCATCCGCCCGTGCGTCGCGTGCCGCCGCGGCGAGGTCCGCGCGGAGGCTCTTCATCGCATCGTTGACGGAGGTACGCACCTCATTCGCCAGGCGCCGCACGGAATCCGTGACTTCGTCCTCGATGCCGTCGAGTTCGCCCCTGCGGGCCTCAAGCTCCGCACGTCCGGCATCGGTGATTTCGTAAATGGTCTTCCTCCCGTCAACCGATTTCGTCACGAGACCTTCTTCTTCGAGTTTGGCGAGTCTCGGGTAGATCGTTCCAGCGCTCGGAACATAGGTTCCGCCGAAGCGGTCGCCGAGAGCCTGGATCAGGTCGTAGCCGTGCATGGGCTGCTCTTCGAGCAGGCTCAACAGGTACAGCCGCAGGTGGCCATGGCCGAATACCGGGGGCATCAGGTCAGCCCTCCGAGGAGTCGGAGCCGACGGTGGTGCGGCTGGACGCGCGGTCGTGCAGCACGGAGATGTTTCCGCTCACCGTGTTGGCACGCAATTCGAGCCAACTGCGGTCGAGTGTTCCGTACTTTCCCGTGTAGCCGCCGCGTACTCCCGTGATCTGCGAGTCATCGAGCTGGATGCGACCGCTCACGGTGTTGATCCGGTAGTCGGCGCCGTAACCGGCTTCGAGCCGCGTTGTGACGTTGCCGCTGACGGTGTTCACCTTGACGAGCTCCGGCTCGCCCTTGACGTCGAGGAAGACGTCGCTGCTGACGCCATCGCAGGAGAAGGTGCGAATACGCCCAGACGCCGTGATGTCGCCGCTGACGGTGTGCGCCGCGATCTTGCCGACATGACCCTGCACTGCGAGTTCACCGCTCACGGAGTTCAGGGTGATGTTTCCTTCGAGAGCATCGATCACCAGGTCGCCGCTGACCGTGCTGATCGTCGCGTCGCCACGCAGCCCGCTGATGAGGGCACTCGCGCTCACCACGCCGAACTTGAGGGCGACGTCCCGCGGTACAAGGATGCTCACGTCTGCGCTTGCCGATCCGCGAAAGCTGCGGAACACGTCGATGAAGTTGTCCCACCGCAGCTGCGGGTGGTCGATCTCGAGCGAGTCGCCATCCATTGAAATGCGAAGCTCCTTGCCTGACACCGCGTGTACCTCTACGCGTGTAGTTGGTTCGTCGTGACCGACGATGTCGACCTGACCACGAACCAGCGCGACCTTGAGGTGGCGCACGATGCCGAGGTCGATGACCTTCGGGCCTTCTACCAGCCACTTTTCTTCAGCCATGATGTTCCCCTTACTCGCGATATATCGCGTCCACGTTCAACTCACGATATATCGCGTATCGCGAATGCGCAACCCGTTTTGGGAAGAACCAGTTGACATTGACGCAGCGTCAATGCATACCGTGATGGATATGGAATGGTCGATCGTCGAAGTGGCCCGCATCGCAGGCACGACATCCAGGACCCTGCGTCACTATGGCGACGTCGGTCTGTTGGAGCCCAGCCGTGTCGGCAGCAACGGCTACCGGTACTACGACCAGAACGCGCTCATTCGCCTCCAGCGCATCCTGCTGCTCCGCGAGCTCGGCCTCGGCATACCGGCAATCTCAGAGGTGCTGGCGGGCCAACTCGAGAGCATCGACGCGCTCACTACTCACCTGGCGCTGCTGGAACAGGAGAAGCAGCGCCTCGACCGGCAGATCGCGAGCATCGAGAAGACGGTCGGAAAACTGAAAGGAAACGAACAACTCATGGCTGAGGAAATGTTTGATGGCTTCGACCACACCGAGTACAAGGACGAGGTTGAGGCACGGTGGGGCGAAGAGTCCTACAAGAAGGGCGACGCGTGGTGGCGCTCGAAGTCGAAGGAGCAGCGGCAGGCGTACCAGGCACAGCACAAGTCGATAGCGGCCGACTACCAATCGGCCCGCGAGGCGCACGAACCCGTGGATGGCGCAATCGTGCAAGCCATTGTGGCAAGGCACGTCGACTGGCTGAACCTCGCAGCCGAGATCACCGGAGGCGAAATAACCGCCAAGCGGTTGCGATACTACGGAGACATGTACGTTGGTGACCCGCGTTTCGCCGCCAACTACGGGGGTCTGGATGGCGCGGAATTCGTTCGTGAAGCGTTCGGCTACTACGCCGATCACTCACTGGCAAAGGGATAGCCAGATCGTAACCCGGTCGTGACAAACGTCCTCCCTGGGGTGTACGTAACCCCCAGCCGGGCGCTGGGATACTCGATTCATGCATCTTCTGTCGGTCTTCAGCCTGCGCAATCGCGCTCTCATCGCCCTCCTCACGATCGTGATCGGAGTGTTCGGCGTTGTCTCGCTGGGGACATTGAAGCAGGAGCTCTTCCCGTCGATTGACGCCCCGCAGATCTTTATCGCGAGCAGTTACCCGGGAGCTTCACCGGCCGTTGTCGATCACGATGTGAGTACCCCCATCGAGACCGGGATCCAGGGTGTCGAGGGAATAGACACGACGACGTCCACATCCCAGGCTGGCTCCTCGACGGTCAACGTGACGCTCAAGTTCGGCACCGACACGACGACCGTCGAGCAGAAGATTCAGCTTGCCATTGACCAACTGAACCTGCCGCAGGGCGTCAATCCGAAGGTCATCGCGGGCAGCATCGCCGACATTCCCGTCGTTCAGCTCGCCGTCACCAGCGACCTGAACCAGATCGCACTGACCAACGCGCTCAACAAGACGACAATCGACGGCATCCAGGCCTTGGACGGAGTTCGTCAGGCCACCCTGCTCGGAACGCTCGGTCAGCGTGTCACCATCACCCCAGACGCGGACAAGTTGAGCAAGCAGGGACTCACGGTTCAGGCCATCACGACGGCGCTGCAGCAGAACGGCTCGCTCCTCGCTTCCGGCACCATCACCGAGGAGGGCAAGAGCCTGGTCGTGCAATCCGGTGACCAGATCACCTCCGTCAATCAGCTCCGCGAGATCCCCCTCATCGGCAGCAAGACGACGGTGACGCCGGGGGCGAGCGCCTTCGCGCCGCCAACCACCAGCACGTCACCCGTTTCCGTCTCTCTCGGCTCGGTCTCGGACGTCAAACTGACCACCGACCCCAGAACCGGCATCTCGCGTGTCAACGGCAAGCCGTCGCTGACGATTGCTGTGACCAAGACGCCGGACGGCAACACCGTCGCCGTCTCCAAGGCCATCCGGGCGGAGATCCCGAACCTCGAGGTCGCCATCGGGCACAACACCAAGTTCACGGTCGTATTCGACCAGGCGCCATACATTCAGTCATCGATCAACGACCTCGCCGAGGAGGGGCTGTTCGGTCTCGTCTTCGCGATTCTCGTGATCCTGCTGTTCCTGTGGTCGTGGCGAGCGACGGTCGTGACCGCCATCTCGATCCCGGTCTCCGTTCTCATCGCCTTCATCGGGATGCTCGGGGCCGGCTACACGCTCAACATCATCACGCTCGCGGCACTCACGATCGCTATCGGACGAGTGGTAGACGACTCGATCGTTGTCATCGAGAACATCAAGCGACATCTCTCGTTCGGTGAACAGAAGATGGCGGCCATCCTTGCGGGCGTTCGCGAGGTGGCGACCGCTGTTACGGCCTCCACGCTGACGACAGTCGCGGTATTCCTTCCTCTGGGCTTCGTCACCGGGGAGACCGGCGAACTCTTCCAGCCCTTCGCGTTGACGGTCACCATCGCTCTCGTCGCATCACTGTTCGTCGCGCTCACGATCGTGCCGGTGCTCGCATATTGGTTCCTGCGCAACCCGAAGCAGTCATCCGACGCTTCCGTGGCGCCCCGCTCGAGCGAGATCCCGCCGCCGGAGACGCCGGAGTCGGAGCGCGAAAAGCCGACCAGGCTGCAGCGCGTCTATCTGCCGATCATCCGCTGGACGACGCGTGGGCTGCTGCGACCGCTCTCGGTCATCGCTGGAGCCATCGTCATCTTGATCGTTACGGTGTTCCTCGCGACCGGCCTGCAGACCAACTTCATCGGATCCAGCGGCCAGAACACGCTCTCGGTCACCCAGAAGCTGCCGCTCGGCTCCAGCCTTGCCGCGGAAGACACGGCCGCTCGCAAGGTCGAGAACACGCTGCTGGCCATCAAGGGCATCAGGACGGTGCAGGCGTCGATCGGGTCGGGAGGGAACTCGCTGGCCGCAGCCTTCGGCGGCGGGGGCGGCGCTACGTCGTTCTCGGTCACCACCGACGCGAGCCTCGATCAGACCAAGCTGCAGGCGAAGGTGGATTCCGCGCTCAAGAAGCTGAAGGGCGCTGGCACGGTTCAGTTGGCAGCATCGCAGGGCTTCACCTCAAATGACATCACCATCACGGTGAAGGCCAGGTCGGACGCGAGCCTGCGCGTGGCAGCGACCGATATCTACAACAGCGTGAAGGACCTGTCCGTGACGCAGCAGGCCTCGAGCAACCTGTCGGCGGAGCAGCCATACATCGGCGTTGTTGTCAATCGAGACAAGGCGGCGAAGGACGGACTGAGTGAGTTGGCCGTTGGCAGCACTGTGACGGCCTCCATGAACCCCGGCTCGTCGGGATCAATCTCGCTGGGCGACACCAACGTTTCGGTCTACATCAAGGACGCGGACCAGCCCATGACGGTCGACGAACTCAAGAAGTTCCAGATCACCACCGCCACCGGCAAGAAGGTGGATCTCGACACGATCGCGACTGTGTCGGAGCTGAACGGGCCGGCGAGCATCACCACGATCAAGGGCGTGCGCAGCGCGACCATCACCGTGACACCCAAGGGAAATGCGACGGGAACCGCGTCAGCCAACGTGCAGACGGCCGTCACCGCCACAAACCTGCCGCCGGGAGCGACGGCCGAACTGGGCGGCGTGACCTCGCAGCAGAGTGACGCGTTCAAGCAGCTCGGACTGGCCCTGCTCGCCGCCATCCTGATCGTGTACGTGATCATGGTTGCGACCTTCAAGAGCCTGCTGCAGCCGCTGCTCCTGCTGGTCTCGATTCCGTTCGCCGCGACCGGCGCCATCGTGCTTCAGTTGGCCTCCGGCACTCCGCTCGGCGTCTCGTCGATCGTCGGTGTGCTGATGCTTGTCGGAATCGTGGTGACGAATGCCATCGTGCTCGTCGACCTCATCAACCAATACCGACGGCACGGCTATACAGTCGCAGACTCGGTGATCAACGGTACGAGCCGTCGACTTCGACCCATCCTGATGACCGCAACCGCGACCATCTTCGCGCTGCTGCCCATGGCGGTCGGGCTCACGGGCAAGGGAAGCTTCATCTCCCAGCCGCTCGCGATCGTGGTCATCGGTGGTCTGATCTCGTCGACGATCCTGACCCTGGTGGTGCTTCCGGTTCTCTACAAGCTGGTCGAGGGCGGCCGTGAGCGCCGTGCGGCAAAGCGCGCCGGCCAGGCAACAGCTCCGAAAGAAACCGTGTCGGCCTAGAGGAACTTCTCGTAGCAGACGCTGTTGTCGTCACCCACGTACTTTCCGAAGTTGGGGATCAGCTGGTAGCCGCAGCGCTCGTATAACGCGAGCGCTGCGTGCTGCAGCGGCCCCGTCTCCAGCTGGATGACGCGGATGCCCGAGTTTCGCGCATACACCTCGATCTCGACAAGCAGCAGGCGCCCGGTGCCACGGCCTCGTGCGGCGTCTGCCACAAACATCCGCTTCAGTTCCGCCGAGCAGTCGCCGCGATCAACAATGGCAGCAGTGCCGACGGCCGCGCCGTCCAGTCGCGCGACGAAGACCGTCACACCCGGCTGCTCGAGCTCATCGATGCTGAGAAGGTGGCAGCTCTCGGGTGGGTACAGGCTCAGCATGTATTCGTCGCCCTGCCGGAGCAGCTCCTCGATTTCGGGCTGGCGCGGGGACTCGATAGCGATCATCGAACCAACGCTAGCGCGGCGAGTGCTGCACCAGTGTCGTGTGGAAGAACGTCAGAATCTGGGCGCGCAGCACTGGATCGAGCATCGAGATGGAGTGCTTGTCGCCCGGCATCTCGACGAAGGTGACCTTCACATGCGCCGCCTGCAGCGCGCGAACGAAGGCCGTTGATTGTGCGATCGGGATGAGCTCATTTGACGAATTCCCAATGAAGAACGGCGGATCCGTGCTGTCGGCGTGGAACATCGGCGAAGCCGATCTCGCTTGCGGGCACGCCGCCAGCCGCTTGCATCCGAGGTATGCCGTTTGCCGCTCCACGATGATGGCGGACTCGGGCCCGTCGGTGGTCAGGTTCGCTGGACCGCTCAGTTCGACGACGGCGGCAACCCGATGGCCGGCGTCCCGTGACCCTTCGCCGTCCGTGCCGAGGAGCGCAGCGAGATTGCCGCCGGCCGAGCCCCCAAAGGCTCCGATCTTCCTCGCGTCGATAGAGAAACGTTTCACCTGCGCGGGTTCCCGCAGCCACTCGACGGCATGCTCGACGTCGGTGAAGCCATCGGGGTACGGGTACTTCGGCGACAGCCGGTAGTCGACGCTCGCGGCCACGAAACCGCTTGAAGCGAGCCAGCGGCACACCCCGCGCCACGCGGGTTCACTTTTGTCGCCAAGCTCCCAGCTTCCACCGTGAATGACGAGGATGGCCGGGCGCGCTGAGACCACGTGGCCGCGCGGTAACACGGGTTGGCAGACATCCATTCTGAGGTCGATGCCGTCGACGCGGGAGTAGACGGCATTGGCCAAAACGCTGGTATGCGGGAAGGTTGCGAACGTGCGGTACAGCACGGCGTGCTTCGACGCCGCTCGCCCAGTATGGGCACTCGTCGGTGCGCATCCGGCGAGCAGGATGGTTGCGACGAGGAGCACGCCGAACGTAACCCAGAACCTGGGCCGAAAGGTGAATTTCGCGCGCATGGTGGGGTAAGGCTAAGTCGGAAGCCTGAAGAATCCTGTATTGTGTAGAGGTCGGCTCAAGACAGCGTGAAATACAGCGCAGAGTTTTGTCAGTCTTGCGGGCCGGTTTGCCAGCGAATCCGTTGGTAAAAATCACACGAATGTATGTGACGGCCTCGGTCAATGAGGTTCCTCGCTCCGGATGATCTGGAACAGGAACTGCCCGGGATCTAGTGACGCTTGTTCAAGCGTGCTCCTCGAGGGCACGGTGCTTTTTCATAAGGCACGTGGAACGCGTGCGTCGCGTCGCAGTAATGCGCCATGCACGTTGACCACTTGGAAAGAAACATGCCTCCCTATAAGAAGTCCGCTCCAGCGCGAGCGACGCCAACCTCCGGTGCCCGAAAGCCCGGCACGAAGGCTCCAGGCCACCGCGGCTACCGCCCGGCCGAGGGCGAAGCGCCGAAGAAGCGCTGGACCACGTCGGACCGCGAACAGCGTGCTGCAGGCACAGGTCGCCCAGCGACCGGTCGCCCCTCGCGCACCTCAGGGACCGCCTCCACCGGCGGATACCGTGGCCGCGACGACAAGCCGCAGACGAATGACCGTCGTCCCGACTGGACGCCCAGGGAGAAGCCGGCATACCAGCCTCGCGGCGAGCGTCCCGCCTATGGCGATCGACCTTCGAGGACCTCGGGGACCGATTACAACGACCGAGGTAGCCGCACAGAGCGTCCCGCTTATGGTGACCGCCCGCAGCGCTCAGACCGTCCCGCTTACAACGACCGCCCGGCACGCACAGAGCGTCCCGCCTATGGCGACCGCCCGTCCTACAACGACCGTCCGGCTCGCACCGACCGCCCGTCCTACAACGACCGTCCGGCTCGCACCGACCGCCCGTCCTACAACGACCGTCCGGCTCGCACCGAC
>DASXNG010000265.1:0-3463 GCA_036495225.1 Galbitalea sp. | reverse complement strand
TCTTGCGAACGGTCTCGGCCTGCGCACTGTCTCCGTATTTGACCTTGTCGAGTTTGGTCACGCCATCGACGAGCATCGCGATTTCATCGCCGAAATCGTTTCGAAGCTCGTCAAGCGTGTAGTCGGTATCCTCGACCGTGTCGTGCAGCAGCGCTGCGGCAAGCGTCTTCGCACCGATTCCGAGGTCCGCCAGAATCTGTGCGACCGCCACCGGATGCGTGATGTACGGCTCGCCGCTCTTGCGCTTCTGGCCGGAATGGGCGCGCTCAGCGGTCGCGTATGCGCGTTCGATGAGCGCGATATCGGCCTTGGGATGATGCAGCCGAACCGTCTTGATCAGCAGATCGACGGCGCCAGATGACTGCGCACGCGAGAAGATCCGCGGGATAAGCGCACGCCTCGAGGGCGTGGTCGGGGGCGTTGACGTGGTGATTTCAGTCATGTCGCCTCCCGGGTATCAATTCTAGGCGCGACCCTGTTCCGACCCTGACGCGAGGACTACGCCCCCAGCGGACTGCCAGGCCTCCATGCCGCCGGCGACGTTCACGGCGTCGTAACCGGCCTCGACGAGAGCCTTGGTGACCTGCCACGAGCGGTATCCGCTGTGACAGATGACCACGAGTGGAACATTATCCGGAATCTCGTCGATTCTGCCGTTGATCTCGCCCATGGGAATCAGGTGAGCCTGCGGCGCGTGACCGCGGTCCCATTCATCCTGCTCGCGCACGTCGAGAAGCCAGCCGTCGCCCTCGACGAGCGCGATCGCCTCGTCTGCGGGAATCTGGGAAGCTTCTTGCACGGTCGACTACCTGACTGCGCCGGTCGTGACGCGCGCCTGCCTGGTCCGCACGGTGCGCTTCTTGATGGCTGGCTCGTTCTCGCGCAGCAGCACGTACAGCGGTGAGGCCACGAAGATCGTCGAGTACGTGCCAGACAGGATGCCGACGAAGAGCGCGAGCGAAATGTCGCGGAGCGTGCCAGCGCCCAAGAGGGTTGTGCCGATGAACAGGATGGCTGCGACGGGAAGCAGTGCAACAACCGAGGTGTTGATCGATCTCACGAGCGTCTGGTTGACCGCAAGGTTCACGGACTCCGAGAACGTGCGGACAGACTTCTCACCATCTTCGCGAGTGTTCTCGCGAATCTTGTCGAAGACAACGACCGTGTCGTAGAGCGAATATCCGAGGATGGTCAGGAAACCGATAACTGCATCCGGGGTCACCTCGAAGCCGAGCAACGCGTAGACGCCCGCGACGATAACGAGGTCGTGCAGCAGTGCGACGATCGCAGCAACAGACATCTTCCAGGTGCGGAAGTACAGCGCCATGATGATGATCGCGAGCACAAGGAACGCGATGAGGGCCGTGAAGGCCTGGCGTGTGATGTCAGCGCCCCAGGTCGCACCGATGAAGCTGGTCGTCACATCCGTTGGCTGTTTGTCGTAGGCCGTCGCGAGAGCGGTCTGAAGGCTACGAGTCTGGGCCGTGGTGAGTTGCGAGGTGGTCACCTGCACCGAGTGGCCGGCGAGTACCGTCACCGTCGGAACCTCGGCGGGGACGACCTGATGCACCGCGTCCACGGCGGGCGTCGTGCTCGGCGGGTTGCCAGCGGCCGAAACGGTGAACTGCGATCCGCCGACGAACTCGATACCGAAGTTGAATCCCTTGAAGATGGGAATGAGGATGCAGGCGATCACCAAAGCGCCGGCGATGCTGAACCAGATGCGGCGGCGGCCGATGATGTTGAACGAGCGAGCACCCGTGTAGAGGTCGTTACCAAACTTCGAGAAGCTGGCCATTATGCGTCCTTCCCAGTGCTGCGGCTGGCTTCCGCCTCGGCAGCCTTGCGCTCGGCGATCGTCTGACGGCGGGCTGCCTCGCGGGAGCTGCCAGCGTTTTTGGCCGCGACTGCCACCGGTGTTCTGAACTGTGCTCGGCCGCGATAGACAGCACCGAGCGCGTTCGGGTCGAGTCCGCTCATGCGATGACCCTCGTAGAAGAATTTGACGCGAGCGAGCAGCTGAAGCGTCGGGTGGGTGAAGAGCGAGACCACGATGACGTCGATGATGGTCGTGAGACCGAGGGTCAGCGCGAAGCCTCGCACGTCGCCGACGGCAAGAATGTAGAGGATCAGCGCGGCAAGGAAGTTGACCGTGTCTGACGCCAAAATCGTCCGGATGGCGCGCCGCCAACCCGCCTCGACGGCAGACTCGAGACCTCTGCCATCTCGCAACTCGTCGCGTATTCGTTCGAAGTACACGATGAAGGAGTCCGCGGTGATACCGATGGCCACGATCAAACCCGCGACGCCGGCGAGCGAGAGTCGGTAGTCAACCGTCCAGGACAGGTAGGTGACGAACAGGTACGTGATGATGCCAGACAGTGTCAGCGAGAAGATCGTCACGAAGCCGAGCAGTCGGTACTGCAGCAGCGAGTAGGCGATAACGAGTAACAAACCGATCAAACCGGCGATGATGCCACCGAGAAGCGATGCCGCACCGAGGGTCGCAGAGACGTGGTTCACCGAAAGTGCGGTGAAGCTGACGGGCAGCGCACCGAACTTCAGCTGCTGGGCCAGCTGTGTGGCGCTCGCCTGGGTGAAGTTTCCGGTGATCTGCGGCTTGCTCGAGACGCCCTCGACCTGCGGGTTGGTGATGACCTGGCCGTCGAGCACGATCGCAAACTGGTTGCGAGGGGATTCCAGCGCGATCAGGCGAGTCTCGACGTTCTCGAAGATTGGAGCTGCCTTGCCGTTGAACGTGATGTCCACGCCCCACTCACCGGTACTCGCGCCGGTCTGGGTGGTCACGAGGGAGGCCGTCGCGTCCGAAATCCCGCTGCCGGAAAGCTCCGTCGGACCGAGGATGAACTTCTCGGTGCCGGTCGAGTCACAAGTGACCAGCGGCTCATTCTTCGGTGCGAGGTTCGCCTCCTGCGCCTGCGTGCTCTTGCAATCGAAGTTGTCGTACTCGGCCTGGAGTGCTGGAGTTACGTAGCTGAGGTCGCTCGCGTTGGTCGGCTTGGGGGTTGGCACGGAGTTCAACGATGGCGACGGTGTTGGTGTCGCACCTGGAGTCGCGCTCGGTGATGCGCTCGAACTCGTCGCTGCCGACGTGACCAATACCGGACGGAACTCCAGCTGGGCGGCCTTCGTGATGTTCTGCTGCGTCGCGTTGCTGAGCGAACCGGGAATCTGAACGACGATCTTCTCTGAGCTGCCGCTGCCCTGCGTGCTGATCGCTGGCTCCGCGACACCGGCGGCGTCGATGCGCTCGCGGATGATCGCGACGGCCTGAGTCAATTCGTCATTAGTGATCTGCGCGCCCTTGGCGAGCTGCGGCTGCAGGATGATCTCCGTACCACCGGCCAGGTCAAGACCGAGCTTCGGGGCGAATGTCGCGATCTGCGCTGTTCCCTTTGGCACCGTTGCGGTGAAGAAGTTGATGACGTTGAGTCCGACGAGC
>DASXNG010000264.1:0-5103 GCA_036495225.1 Galbitalea sp. | reverse complement strand
CGTCGACGGCTATACGCTGCTCTGGGATTCGGCGAAGGATGACCTGACCGGAGTACTGCTCGATCAGGGACCTGGCAGCGAGGTGCTGATCTCCGGGGCATCCATGCAGCTGTTTCGCGCGTTCTAACGCCTGTGCTTGGGTAGTCACCGTGCCAGCAACCCCCGCAACCGTCGCTCTCACCGCGGCGGCCATCCCCTTCGTCGAGCATGCCTACGACCACGATCCCGCAAACCGAAACTTCGGGGAGGAAGCGGCTAGCGCTCTCGCCCTCGACCCCGAACAGGTCTTCAAGACCCTGATGACGGATGTCGACGGCCGCCTCGTGGTCGCGGTCGTCCCCGTCACCGGCAAGCTGGATCTCGGCGCTCTCGCTTCGGCCGTTGGCGGCAAGCGCGCGGCCATGGCCGACCCCACGATCGCGGAACGGAAGACCGGATACCTCGTCGGCGGCATCTCGCCGATCGGTCAGAAGACTCAGCTGCCGACCGTTCTGGATGAGACCGTCGAGCTGTTCGACACGATCTATGTGTCTGGCGGCCGCCGCGGCTTCGACATCGAGCTCGCGCCCGCCGACCTGATCGCCGTCACCGGCGCGACCGTCGCCGCAATCGCCCGCAGCTGACCGCTAGTACTCCGAAACGCAGAGCTCAGCGACGAAGGTACCGCTGCCGGAGATGGGATCTCCCGACCCCGAGGTCATTGCATAGGTTGTCGTGCCTGGGGTGTAGTTCGCCGGGACGGTTGGATCAGCGTGGAAAACGAACACACGCGGTGCCCCGGCATCGCTCGTCTTAACCAGGTTGATGGCCGTGGTCATATCGAACGTCGTCGACCAGCCGAAGTAGAACGGCAAAGTACCGTTGCCCGTCACTGTGCGGTCCACGCAGGCCTTCGTCGAGGTCCACGTCGCGCCCTGCACCTGTGTCGCAACAGAGTATGCGGATGGCTCGTCCTGAGGTACGACGCCCGAGTATGAGCAAACCAGGATGTTGAGCGTCTGGGTATTGCTCACTGTTTGGGACGACCCTTTACCCACGATCGTGAGCACGGTTCCCGTCTGGCTCGCGAGCTTGGTCTGGTGGTCGAGCGATGGCGCCGTGCCGTAAAACGGCGGCTGCGAGTAGTCGACCGTGAACTGCCAAGCCTGCGGTGTCGAGCTTGTACCGGTGACCGTTATCGTGAGGCATGCGCCCGTCGCGGACGTCTGCGACGGTGTGACGGCCGTGATATTGGTCGCGGCATTCTCGCCGGAGGGCGGAACGACGGGCGAAACCCAGGCCGGCAGGGACGAGGTCACAGTCACTGTTCCGTGCCCGAGCACGAGGTTGCGCTGCGCGGCATCCGCGGTTCCGCCGACCGTCTGGGTGCCGCCGATAAATGCGGACCAGACGGAGATCGATGACGTCGCGGGTGCACCCGGCACGCTGAGTGTTGCGGTCGCGGTCGACGTTCCGACCGTCAGGTTGGCGCCGGTGACGAGCGTGCCGGTGACGCCCTGCACCTGGCTGCCAGTCGAATTCTGCAGTGAGACCGTAGCCGTCTGGCCGTTGAGACTCGAAAGGCTTGAACCGGTGATTGTCATCGTCAAACCGGTGACCGTTGTACCTGAGGTCGTCAGCGCGACAGCCGTCACCGAACGCGATGCGCTCGGATACGTCACGGAACCGTTGCCACTGAAAATGCCGCCAAACAGCGCGCCGAGCGTTGCCGCGTTGGCTGTGACCGCGCCCGCGATCAACAGCGCAAGAGCAATGGCGAACGCGATCATGAGCCGACGGAGTTTCATCGCGAGGTCACCACCGCGACGCGATCGGTGGTCGCGAAGTCGATGCCCGTCGTGCCGCAGGCGGTATTGATGGCGGTGCGGGCGATGCTGATCGACGTGCCAGCCGCCGCGTTGACCAGAGCGATCTCGCAGATCTTCGCGCCCGAGCTGTTGATGAGCGACACCTTGACGTTCTCTCCCGCTGCGAACGTGTCCGTTCCCGTTGTGCCGAGCGTTATGCCGTTCAACACCCAGCTGATTCCTGACGCGAGCGGAGTCCACTGCACCGTGACCCCCGCTGTGTGGATGGCCGTTGAGGCATCCGCCGCGCCGACGTCAACCGTTTTGAGCCCACCCAGAGAAGCTGCGGATGCGGCGACTCCCCCGATCGCGAGCACGAGATAGGCGATCAGGGTCGGAACACCAATCGCGTACACCGATGACGTCACCGCCCGGCGAAGTGAGACGCGCGAGCGGTGACGACCGTTGGGCCGACGGGCCGAAGTCCTGGCTGTCATGAGATGCCTGTTTAGGGAGTCCCGCGATGACGCCGCTTCTTGGGCGCGGACCCGATCCGCAAGACCACGAGCATGACCAGAATTCCTGCCACGAGGCCGACCACGATGGGATTGGATGCTCCCCCGAGCACAGATCCAATCGCGGGCATCGAGAAAATAGCCTTGCCCAGTACGTCGCCGTTGCTGAAGTGCCACGGGTCGATGCTCGGGTTGTTGTCACCCTTGGTCGTGTAGATGGTCTTGCCGCCGCTCGAAGCTGTGGCAAAAACCCGGTGGATGACCCGGCCGCCAGCGCCAAGCTGACCCGCCGGTACCTCGTACGAGACGATGTCTCCGAAGTGGTACGCGGGGAGCTTGAACGTGACGACCAGGTCACCGGTGTGATAGGTCGGCTCCATCGAGTGCCCGTGAACCACCGTCAGTCCGGTCAGCCCGCCGAATTGCGCTGGCCACAGGAGCACCAGAGCAACAAGGAAGACGACGAGGGATCCGACGAACCGCAAAGGGCTGCGGCGTTTCGCTGGCTCGTTTGCGGAGACATCCCGAAGCTCCATCTCAGTTGAGACCGAACTCTGGACGCCCGCTTCGATGAGTGGAGTCGACATCACAAACTACTTACGGGGTCGTCGTGGTGGTGGTAACTGCTCCACCGTTGACGACCAGGGCAGCGCCCTGAACCGAGTAGGCCGAGATCGTCGGGCCGGCGTACGTCAGCGAAGCGGTGTTCGATGCGGCACCCTGGGTTGCGGTGAGCTCGACGAGCGAAGCATTGCTTGTGCCCTTGACGGTGAGCGCGATGTTTGCGCCAACCGGGAACTTCTCCGTAGCCGTCGTTCCGGCGAGGTTCACTCCCGTGATCTTGTAGCCACCGAGAGTTGCGTCGTATGCGGTCGTGAAGGTGACTGTGACACCACCGGTGAGCTGGCCAGCGACGGCGGCCGAGTTCGCACCCAGGTCGTTGGTCGTGAGGCCACCGAGCGTGGCTGCTGATGCACTGACTGCGGCGAAGACCGCGAGTCCCGCGACGATCGCGATTGTCTTACGTTTGATTGCCATTGTGACGCTTCCTTTACGGATACTGATCAATCCGTGGAGCGCCCATGCACAAGGAACGTTGGAGGTGGGGCTAGGGCCCCCACCTCCAGGCGCCTCGCGGAAATTCGGGTTATCCGCGCAATGACCATTCGGGTTAAGTCGGGGCGTCTTGTTGTTCCCCCACCAAGAACCTTAGGCAGTCCGCATAAAGGGGGACACGTCCCAGTTCGGGGACGGTAGACAGTTCTGTGTAGACAACTAATGAGCGACGGAGATTAACCCAAGTTCCGCGGGGTTCGCCAGAAGCGGATGCGATGGCACGACCCGCACGTTGTAGCCGAAGCTGCCCGGCGCCTCCAGCGCGACCGTGCCGCTGAAGGTCGCTGGCTGTCCGGGCTCGGCGGAGTCCAGTACCAGCCTCTTTCGCTGGATGTCTTCGAGGTTGTCGCCCTGACCTGCCCGACCGTACACGACCTCGACCTTGACGTCGGAGGTCGAGAGCGGTCCGAGCGCCACCTGAGCGCGAACGTGCAGCGAATCGCCGATCTGTGGGACGAAATCCACTCCCCCAGACTCAACGTGGAGCACCGAGACCTTGGGCCACGCCGCTTCAAGCCGCGCCTTCCACTCCGCAAGCTCGCGTGCGGGGGCGAAGGACGACGCAGAGATTTCCCGCTCCGACTGCGCTGCCGGGATGTAGAGCTCCTCGACATACTGCTTCACCATGCGGTCCGCGCTGAGGACGGGCGAGAGGGTCGCCAGGGTGTGACGAATCGACTCGACCCAGCGGGAGGGAACGCCGTCCGGCCCGCGATCGTAGAAACGCGGCGCAATCTGGTGCTCGATGAGGTCGTACATCGACTCGGCTTCGATGTCGTCCCGTTCCGAGGCATCCCCGGCACTGTCGGCCGTGGGAATCGCCCAGCCGTTTTCTGCGTCGAAGAATTCGGCCCACCAGCCATCGAGGATCGAGAGGTTGAGCGAACCGTTCAGCGCCGCCTTCATGCCGCTCGTACCGCACGCCTCGAGTGGACGCAGCGGGTTGTTGAGCCAGACATCCGTCCCCGGGTACAGATGTTGGGCCATCGCGATGTCGTAGTTGGGCAGAAAAACCATGCGGTGACGCACGTCGGCTCCCGCCGCGAATTCGACGAGCTGCTGGATGAGGCGCTTGCCCTCGTCGTCCGCTGGGTGCGATTTGCCAGCGACAACGATCTGGATCGGCCTGGTCGGGTGCGTGAGCAGCGCGCGCAAGCGTTCCGGGTCGCGCAACATCAGCGTGAGCCGCTTGTAGGTGGGGACGCGGCGCGCGAACCCGATCGTCAGCACGTTCGGATCGAGGATGCCTTTAAACCAGGCGGGGACGCCGGCACCCGGATTCTGCTGTGCCCACGCATCCGCCAGTCGGTGACGGGCGTCCTCGACGAGTTGCTGCTTCATGGCAGCGCGCACGGCCCAGATATCGGCGTCGCTGACGGCATCGCTCAGCCAGTCCGCAGCGGTGGTGTCTGGGGTTCCGAGCTTGGTTGCGGCCAGTTCACCGAGCATGGGGTCGGTCCAGGTGGGCGCGTGCACCCCGTTCGTTACGGAGGTGATCGGTACATCGTCCTGATCGAAGCCGGGCCAGAGGGCACCGAACATCCCGCGCGACACGTCGCCGTGCAGACGTGACACGCCGTTGGCGCGCTGGCCGAGGCGGAGGCCCATGACCGCCATGTTGAAGGTGTTCTTGGTGCCGCCGACGTAGCTTTCGGCGCCGAGAGCCAGGACTTCTTCGACGTCTA
>DASXNG010000263.1:0-2777 GCA_036495225.1 Galbitalea sp. | reverse complement strand
CGCGCCCGCCTTGGCGCCGAGCGCCATGCGACTCCCCCATGGGAGGTATTTCGCGTGCATCCAGCCCCGTCGCGTCGGATTATCGGCCGTGGGTACTCGGCCCGTCCCGTCATCCTATCGACGCAGAGCCGCGTTTCCCTCACGTAATTGTGCCCCCTGGGGACAACCGTGTCTGGGCGCCAGAACACGGTTGTCTCCGCCGAGCACGTATGCCTGCGGGCATCACCACTTCTGTCCGGTTGGCAGCCCGGCGCGAACCAATTTCTGTCGCAACGCCACGGCGTCGATCCCGACCGACCACGGCCAGCGCGTCACACCCCGCGGCAGTGCCCGCAGTCGATCCTCGCGCTTCTTCTCGTCGAGCAGCACCTGCTCAGCGGTACGACCGCCGCGAAACTCAGGATCCAGATACTTCTTGTCGCCGTCGGCTTCGGCAACCTGCCCATAGCTCTCCCACGTGAAGTCGCATTCGCCGATGAATCCCTGCGAGTCATAGTGCGGCACCTGAAGTCGCGGCCTCGGAGCGCCGATCAAGCGCATGTTGACTCGACTGACCGACTCAAGCGGCGAGTCGGCCTGTGTCTCCGCAAAGGCAAGGACCGCCCGGGTGCGCGAGTGCGCCCGCAGCGGCATTGCCCGCTCCCACGCGGCCTCGAGCACTTCTCTCGTCGCGAGCGGCGATTGTCGGCCGAAGCGATCCACGTGAAGCGCAAAGTCGGCCATCACGACGGCCTCCATGAACTTCGCGGTCGCGGCCATGTCGAGGATGGTCCGCGAGAGTGATGTGACGTACATCCCCGCCACTTCGACCACGTCCTCTTCCTTCAGCGCAGCGAGATGGCGGACGATTCCGTTTCGCGAGCGTCCATTGGAGAGGGGATGCACTGTTACGTGGAGATTTTGTGGCCATGGAACGATGTTCGGCAGATTCCAAATGGCAGCCGCCGAGACATGTGAGATCACTGGACGCGAACGCAGGGTGGTCGATGCAGCGACGATCCTCGCGAGGTATTTGTGCCGTAAGTCCAGGCGCGTCCATTCTTCCGCCGGTACATAGGCGCCGCGGGCAAGTCGATGGTGGGTGCCCGCTGCTGCGCTGCGTGCTAGTTGTCGCCGATCACGATCGGGTCCGGTTTGGTCACGGGCAAGGACTAGCTCAGGAGAAAACTCATTCATCCACTCAACGTCGCGCAGCCGTGGTGTGGCGCGTGCGTCGACGGTTGATCGGTGGAGACACCTTTGGCGCTCGAGGGTTGTGGCGGAGTGGGCGAACGTGCTTCGTGGGGACGTTCGTGCATGGGCGCCCGAACACTCTCGTCTCGACGAAGCACCTTTGCGCGGGCCAACGCAAAACGGGGCCGGACCAATAGGTCCGACCCCGTTTTACGTTGTTGCGAGTTACTACTTCAGGATCTTCGTAACCTTGCCGGCGCCAACGGTGCGGCCACCCTCACGGATAGCGAAGCCGAGGCCCTCTTCCATGGCGATGGGCTGAATGAGCTCAACGGTCATGTCGGTGGTGTCGCCGGGCATGACCATCTCGGTGCCTTCTGGCAGCGTGATGACGCCGGTGACGTCGGTGGTACGGAAGTAGAACTGCGGACGGTAGTTCGCGTAGAACGGGTTGTGACGGCCACCCTCATCCTTTGACAGGATGTAGGCGGTGCCATCGAACTGGGTGTGCGGCGTAACCGAACCCGGCTTGACGACGACCTGGCCGCGCTCAACGTCCTCACGCTTCGTGCCGCGGAGCAGCAGACCACAGTTCTCGCCGGCCCATGCCTCGTCGAGCTGCTTGTGGAACATCTCGATACCAGTGACCGTGGTCTTCTGGGTCGGACGGATGCCGACGATCTCAACCTCAGAGTTGATGGCAAGGGTGCCACGCTCTGCACGGCCGGTGACGACGGTGCCACGACCCGTGATGGTGAAGACGTCCTCGATTGGCATCAGGAACGGCTTGTCCTTGTCGCGAACCGGGTCAGGGATGTTGTCGTCGACGGCCTGCATGAGGTCGAGAACGGACTGCGTCCACTTCTCGTCACCCTCGAGAGCCTTGAGACCGGAGACGCGCACAACTGGAGCGTTGTCGCCATCGAAGTCCTGGCTCGAGAGCAGCTCGCGAACCTCGAGCTCAACGAGCTCAAGGATCTCCTCGTCATCGACCATGTCCGACTTGTTCAGCGCGACCAGCAGGTAGGGAACACCAACCTGCTTGGCGAGCAGCACGTGCTCGCGCGTCTGCGCCATGGGGCCGTCGGTCGCCGCAACCACGAGGATTGCGCCGTCCATCTGAGCGGCACCGGTGATCATGTTCTTGATGTAGTCGGCGTGGCCCGGGGCGTCAACGTGAGCGTAGTGACGCTTCGGGGTCTCGTACTCGACGTGCGAGATGTTGATCGTGATACCGCGCTGACGCTCCTCAGGTGCGGAGTCGATCGACGCGAAGTCGCGGGGCTGGTTGACAGCTGACGGGTACTTGTCGGCGAGAACCTTGGAAATAGCCGCAGTCAGCGTGGTCTTTCCGTGGTCGACGTGACCGATAGTTCCGATGTTTACGTGCGGCTTTGTCCGCTCGAACTTGGCCTTAGCCACTGTGGGTCCTCCTCAGGACTCGGTTGCAGGCATCCGGTGGTTCCGGATGTATGCGAATTGGTGTGTTGTTATGTTACTCGGCGCGCATGGCGCCGTGGTCAGGGCTCCAGAGTAGCTAGCTACTCGCCATTGTTCTTCTGGACGATCTCGTCGGCCACAGCCTTCGGGACCTCCGCGTATGA
>DASXNG010000262.1:0-37035 GCA_036495225.1 Galbitalea sp. | reverse complement strand
CGAATCCTGACGGACCCGACAACCAGCGCACCTCGCTGCGTCGGGCTGTGCATGAGATCGACGCGGTTTCGGTAATCGTGCCGACATTCAACGAAGCGCCCAACGTCGCGACGTTGGTAGAGCGTCTCACCGATGCACTCGCCGGGTTCACAACGGAGATCATCTTCGTTGACGATTCGACGGACGACACGCCCGCGGTCATCAGCGAAGTTGCCGCATCGGCCACTGTGCCCATTGTTTTGATCCACCGCGACATCCCAGATGGCGGGCTTGGCGGGGCGGTGGTCGCTGGATTGAAGGCAGCCACGAACGACTGGTGCGTCGTCATGGACGGCGATCTGCAGCATCCACCAGAGTTGATTCCGGCCCTGCTAGTTTCGGCCGCTTCGCAGAACGCGGACGTGGTTGTGGCCTCGAGGTATATCAATGGCGGCTCCTCGAATGGCCTGAATGGTGGCATCCGACACTTGGTCTCAAGCGCATCCACCTTGCTGGCCCGGGCCATGTTCCCCCGCCGCCTAAGGGACTGCACCGATCCGATGACCGGGTTCTTTGCGATCGACTCGACGTCGATAGATCTGACTGAACTTCGTCCACGCGGGTTCAAGATCCTGCTTGAGGTGCTGGCACGTAATCCGCTCCGCGTTGCCGAGGAGCCGTTCGTATTTGCAGAACGTCACGCAGGCGAGTCGAAAGCGAGCGTGCGCGAAGGGCTCCGTTTCCTGCTTCAGTTGGCTGCGCTTCGGTTCGGCCGACTCTCCTCGTTCGCCGTTATCGGCGCACTTGGCGCCGTCGCTAACATCGCCATCATGGCGGGTTTGCAGGTAATTGGCGTTTGGTACCTGGCTGCCGCCGCGACCGCCGCCGTTGTGACTATTGTTGGGAACTTCCTGCTTCAAGAACACTTCGTGTTCGGTGATCTTCGTGACCAGGGACGCGGGCCATGGACTCGATTCGCTCAATCAATGACGTTCAACCTCTCCGAAACCGCGATCCGAACGGCGCTGCTGTGGGTCATCGTTGAGACCACCGTTTTTCCCAGCCTCATTGTTCAAGCTGTCCTGATCTCCGTCGGCTTTATCCTGCGGTTTATCTTCCATTCGCGAATCGTGTACAGGTTCAAACGAACGACGAGCATCTCCTTTGACCTCGACGGCGTCGAACCTCACAGTGACGACGTGACCGTGGGTGCGCCGTCTACCACTCGCGGTGGCCACGAGTAGCCAGTCTCGGCGCGCGTCGCGCGAACGCTCTCGCCCTACGATCGACCTCAGGCGGGCGGCTTCGATCCCACTCTGCGCGGTCATCGCCTGTTGCCGTCACGGCCGCAGCACCAGCTTTCCGTGAGTATGCCGCTGCTCAAGTTCGCGGTACGCGTCTCGCACGTCCGCTAGGGCAAACACTCCAGCGATGGGCACCTCCAACTCGCCACTCGCAACGAGTCCCGCCAACTCCGCGACCACCGCCGCGCTCGACGCGTCAGCGCCGCCGGCCGTTTGCACCCCGAACTGCGCCGCCGAACCGAAATCGGCGATGGTGTCGATTCGGTCAGTGGGTATGTTCAGCTCCTCGACGGCCATGGCGACATACCCGCCCCCGAAGAAGTCGAGCAGCGCATCGACGTGTCCGGATGGCGCGGCCGCACGCAGTCGCTCTGCGAGGTTGTCACCGTGGTTCACCGGGATGACGCCATGGTCGGAGAGCCAGGCATCGTTGGACGGTCCAGCGATGCCGAGAACAGTGGCGCCCGAGCGCTTCGCGAGTTGGACTGCGATAGATCCGACACCGCCAGCTGCTCCGGCAATAGCGACGGTGTCCGTGGGCGCAAGGCGTACTGATCGAACCGCGGCGTAGGCCGTGACTCCAGCCACGTAGAGCGACCCGGCGACGTCCCACGCGACCGCGGCCGGCTTCGACGTGAGCTGTTCGGCGGGCACCGCAACGTACTCGGCCTGGCTGGATCGGCGCGAGGAGAAGCCGATGACTTCGTCACCTACCGCAAACTCGGTAACGCCAGAGCCGAGTTCGGTGATGACGCCCGCCAGATCGCTTCCCTGGCCGGAGGGGAAGGTCAACGGAAAAATATCCTTCACCGCGCCCGTGCGAATCGCAGCCTCGCTGACGACGATGCCTGCCGCTTTGACCTGAACAACGATCTGGCGTGGACCGGGCACCGGCATCGGTACGTCGCGCACTTCGAGAACTTCGACGCCGCCGTACGCGTCGATTTGGACTGCCTTCATGATGGGGCCTTCTCCCTCTAGGACTGTGTCGAGAGGAACATTAGCCGACTTATGATTATTCCGCCTTATGAACCCAGGTCGTCGAGTGCGTCGTCAGGCGTCAGATTCTCGAGGACCCGAAGGAGCAACCGCTCCAGCTCCAGCTGGTCACTGTCGCTGAGTCCTGCAGTCGCGGTTCGGTTCAGCTCGTCCCAGAGTTCACCAACCCGCTGGGGAAGCGCTCGGCCCTTGTCGGTGAGGCTGACGAGCACTTTGCGTCGATCGTCGCCGGAGCGGACTCGCTCGACAAATCCGGCCCGTTCCAACCGCGCGAGCATCTTCGCCGTCGTCGGTGGCTCAACACCGAGCCAGCGCGTGATCTCCGCCTGCGACTTACCAGGGGAGTCGCCGAGCAGCATGATCACCAATTCCTGACCCGTGCGCAGGCCGGTCCCCTGCAACAGCTTCTGGCCCAGTGCCCTGTGGGCGCGGGCTATCGCCGGAATGAGTGCGCCTGCAGTGCCGGGGGCACGATTCGCCGCGATCGATTCGGGCCAGTCGGACGAGGCCATGAGCACGCTCCGGGAATATTAGTAAGTCGGCTAATGTTTTCGTCAGCAATCAGTCCATGAGGAGGACATCATGACCACAAGTCTCGCACCCGCGACATCCACCAGGCAGATCGCAGTAGTCGGTGCGACCGGCAAACAGGGTGGAGCTGTCGTGGACGCTCTGATTCACGAGGGGCTCGGAGTGCGAGCGCTTGTTCGCGACCCTGGCACGGCCGCGGCTGGTGCGCTTCGGGTTCGTGGTGTCGACCTTGTCAAAGGGGACCTCGCAGATTCGACAGCTCTCGAATCGCTTCTGAGTGGCGTCGACGGCGTGTTTGCCATGTCGACGCCAGTCGATGGCACCGATGTCGAGGTGACCGCGGGAACCGCCATCGCAGACGTGGCAGCACGCAGTGGCGTTCCGCATCTCGTGTTCAGCACCGTGGGCGGCGCGGAGCGCCAGACGGGCATCGCCCACTTCGAGAGCAAGCGTCGGGTCGAGGAGCACATCGAGTCACTGGGAATCCATGCCACGTTCCTGCGGCCCGTGTTCTTCATGGAGAACCTCACCGGATTTGGTGTCAGCGTCGAAGACGGTGTGCTCGTAGTTCGGCTGCCGCTGCCCGACGGCATCCAACTTCAGATGGTGGCGGTGCGGGATATCGGGCGCGCTGCTGCCGCGATCCTGAAGGGCGGTACGACCGTCGAGGGCGGGAGCGTCGAGATTGGTGGAGACGCGTTGACCGGGACTCAGATCGCAGCAGCAATCGGTGCCCACCTCGGCCTGCCGAGTCGATATGAGGCATTGCCGCTCGAAGCCGTCGCCTCGTACGGCGACACCGCAGACATGTTTCGATGGTTCGCGGAGACGCCCGCTTACCAAGCCGACTTCGCTGCGACGAAGTCTTTGGTCCCCGATGTGCTGGATTTCGCCGCGTGGTTGACGTTGTCTGAGTTCGGACTGTCAAGGATTGAGGCTTGACGTTTCACTTGTTTTTTGCAAGTGTTGATCCTGTTCACCAATCGACATCACGAGAAGAGACCACGATGACCCAGATGTTCGTCAACCTGCCAGTGACCGACCTGGAGCGCGCAAAGACGTTCTACACGGCACTCGGATTCAGCATCAATCCGCTGTTCAGCGATCACAATGCGGCATGCGTCGTCGTGGAGGACGAGCACAGCTATTTCATGATCCTGATGCGCGAATACTTCCAGACCTTCACCGAACTTCCGATTGGCGACCCGGCGGTGAACCCCTCGGTGGCGGTGTCGCTCTTCGTTGACTCCCGCGCGGAGGTCGACACAGCTCTCGACAAGGGCATTGCCGCTGGCGGCTCGGAGGCACGCCCCGCCGCTGACTACGGCTTCATGTACCAACGCCAGCTCACCGACCCCGACGGCAACCTCCTCGAGTTCGGCTACATGGATCCGACCGCCGCTCAGCAGGGGCCAGAGGCCTTCGCGAACCAGCAGGCCTGAGGTTCGATGGCCGCACGCGAGTACGGGCAGTACGGCGGAATCACGCAGGCCCTCGAGCTCGTCGGCGAGCGATGGGCTCTGCTCATCGTCCGCGACCTGCTCGTCGGGCCACGCCGCTATGGGGAGCTCGCCGCCGGGCTCCCCAGAATTCCGAGCAACATTCTGGCCGCGCGCCTTAAGGAGCTGCAGGCTGCAGGCGTGATCAGGCGGATGCCACGCTCACGCGTCATCATCTACGAGCTGACGCCCTACGGCCGCGAGCTTGAGCCAGTCGTGCTTGCGCTCGGCGCGTGGGGCTTCAAGGCGTTGGGCGACCCGCGCCACGAGCAGATCATCACGCCCGACTCGATGACCATCGACCTGCGCACGGCATTCCGCCCGCAGGTTGCGGCGAGCCTGCCGGCGACCGCTTACGGTGCACGCTTCGGCGCGGCCGAACTGCTCATTCGGGTGGATGGCTCCGCGCTCGACGTGGCCAGGGGCGACGGCCCAGTCGACCTCGCGTTCGCCGCGGGTCCAGACATCCGTCGGCTCATCTCTGGCGAGCTGGCCCCCGACCGCGCGATCGCGACCGGCGTGGTCGAGGTGCTGCGCGGGCGTGGCGACCTACTTGACCGCTTCGCGAACACGTTCCACCTGGCCGCCTGAGCAGCTGATGCAGGTCAGCGGTCGGCCGTACCCGAAGCTTGTAAGGCCGCCTGCTCAAGTCGTTGGTTATAGCTCTCCCAGTCGGCGCCCTCGTTGACACCGCTCACACCCGGACGATGGCCGACCACGCCGTCGATGAGCTCGCGAAGGATGTCCGCGTGCCCGGCATGCCGATTGGTTTCGGCAATCATGTGCACGAGGATCAAGTGGAGCGTGACCTGTTGGCGCTCCGGCGGCCACCACGGAACCAAACCTGTCGCGTCGAGATCGAGCGCCGCGATCGTGGCATCGGAGTGGGTCCATACGCGGCGGTAGAGGTCGATGATGAACTCGCGTGACTGGTCAGCGGTGGCCCACATGTCGGCATTTGGCTCCGCGTCATCCTCGTCCCACGGAAGCGCTTCGGGATACGGGCGGCCAAAGACGGCACCGAAGTAGCCGGATTCGACAGTGGCGACGTGCTTGACCAGCCCGAGCAGATTGGTGCCCGTCGGGACCATCGGTCGCCGCACGTCGTACTCGCTCGCTCCGTCGAGCTTCCACAGCATGACGTCGCGGGCCTGCTGGAGATACCTGGTGAGATCCTCCTTCATAGCTGCCAGCTTTCCGCGTTGGGTCGCGGACGGCAACCCGAAAGAATTTCCTCACGAGCTGTCGGATGCGGGCAGAGTTGTTCGTTGTAGGGGTGAGCGGGCATCACAGTGAGGCCCCAATTTCACAGGAGATGAATCGAGATGCAGTATCTGGTTTCCGTGATCGATGACGGTCAGGCGCTCGCCGGCGGTGACGACTACACAGCTACCCCGGAAGAAGAAGTGGCGGTTGACGCCTTCAACGAGCGGCTGAAGGTGGAGGGGCGTTGGCTTTTCGCCGGTGGTCTTGGCATGCCGTCCGCCGCCACCGTAATCGACAACCGTGGCGAACAGCCGGTGATCACCGATGGCCCGTTCGTCGAATCGAAGGAGTTCCTCGCGGGGCTGTGGATCATCGAGGCCGCCGACCTGGATGAGGCGTTGCGGCTGGCGGTTGACGCGTCTGAGGCGTGCAACCGGAAGATCGAGGTACGGCCGTTCCTGCACGTGTGAGTGACGTCGGGGGAGCGATCGCCCTGGCCCACCGTGAGGAATGGGCCAGGGTCGTTGCCGCCGTCAATCGGCGGTTCGGCGACCTCGACATCGCGGAGGATGCCGCGGCCGAGGCCTTCGCAACGGCGGTCGAGCGCTGGCCGTTTGACGGCGTGCCGCCGAACCCCGGTGCGTGGTTGACGACCACTGCGAATCGCAAGGCCATCGACCGGCTACGGCGGGAGAACAAGCGAGAGGGCAAGCACAAGGAGGCGCTGCTCGTGTACCACGACGACCCAACCGAGTCCGTCGGCGTCATCGATGACGACCGGCTGCGGCTGATTTTCACCTGCTGCCACCCGGCGCTCTCGATGGAAGCGCGCACGGCACTAACCCTGCGCATGGTTGGCGGCCTTACCGTGGCCGAAATCGCCAGAGCGTTTCTGGTGCAGGAGTCCGCCATGGGGCAACGCATCACCCGCGCGAAATCGAAGATCAGGCAGGCGCGCATTCCGTTCAGTGTGCCATCGATGGATGATCTTCCCGCACGCATCTCCGGAGTTCTCGCCGTGCTCTTTCTCGTCTTCAACGAGGGCTACCTGGCGACCGGTCCAGACACCGACCCGATACGTGACGATCTCACGAGTGAGGCAATCCGGCTCACTCGGCTGGTCCACGCCCTCATGCCCATCGAGGGTGAGGTGACCGGACTGCTCGCGCTCATGCTTCTCATAGAGTCGCGTCGCCCGGCTCGTCTCTCGGCCAGCGGCGAACTCGTGACGATTGACGAACAGGATCGTGGATGCTGGGATCTCGCGCTCATCGCGGAGGGCCATCGGCTGGTGCGCGAGCGACAGGCCACCGGGGTCGCGCCGGGGCGGTACCAACTCCTCGCAGCGATCAACGCTGTGCACACCTCCGCTCGCGACATCCGCGACACCGACTGGTCGCAGATCGTTGCACTCTACGACCAGCTGGTGAGCCTCGACCCGTCGCCCGTGGTGGCGCTCAACCGAGCGATCGCGGTGGCAGAGCTCGATGGCCCGGAGGTGGCGATGGCGATCGTCGATCGTCTTCACGGCCAGCTGAACGGTTATCACTCCTACCATGCGACCCGAGCCGATCTGCTGCGCCGCATGGGCCGCAGCCGAGAATCGCGCGGGGCATATGACCAAGCCATCGAGCTGGCAGGCAATGCCGCCGAGGCCGCATACCTCGCGCGTCGGCGCGACCAGCTCCAGTGGAGGCCCTGACTTGGATTTTGAGGCAAAGCGCTACTCGTCGTCGGCCTCGGGCGCCGTGTCTCGAAAGATGTGGATGGACTCGCGAATGGCGTAATACACGATGACGAAGCCGACGATCGGGTCGGCCCACCACCATCCGAATGCGGCGTTCAGCACCAGGCCAACGAGCACGGCCAGCGCAAGTAGCCCGTCGATGAGTGTTACGCGCCCTTCGGTCACGAGCACGGGATTGTTCAGCCTTGCGCCCACGCGGCTCTTACCGGAGGCGAGGAGAAACATGACCGCAGCGGTGATGGCGGTCCAGATGATGCCCCCGATGCTGTGCGAGGCGTGGTGTCCCGTGATGATGGCAAACGCGGACTGGGCGGAGAGGTAGACGGCCAACGCGACGAAGGCCACGCCGATCAGACGAAGTGCACGCCGCCGCCGCACGGCTCCGGTGCCGGAGAGCTCCCACAGGACCACGGTGCTTGCGCCGATCTCAATGAGGCTGTCGAGCCCGAACCCGGCCAGCGCGACAGAGGATGTCGTGATTGCAAGGTAGGCGAGGATGATGACGCCGATGATGTTCCAGCTGAGGGTGATCCACTCGAGTTGGAACCCGCGGCGCAGCCAAGCGGTATTGTTCGCGGTCGCCTCGTTTTGAGCCACGGGCCAAGCTTAGGAGTCCGATCGTCAGCGACCTGCGACGTCGCTGCGTCGTTCGATCATGACGACATCTCGCCACTGGCCCGCGTATGGCCCGTAACCCATTCTTCCTACGCGTTTCCTGGTACCGACGTCACGGAATCCAAGCTTGCGGTGGAGTGCGAGGCTTGGTTCGTTCTCGGGGAACACTCCGGATTGAACAGTCCAGAAGCCTGCGTCCTCGGACGTCTTCAAGAAAGCTTGCAGCAAAGTCTCGCCGACGCCGTTACCGCGGGCGTGTTCGCTGACGTAGACCGAGTGCTCGATCACGCCTTCGTACACGCAGCGCGATGACACCCGGCTCGCGGCGGCCCAGCCCAGGACGGCGCCTTCGTTACTTTCAACGGCAACCACACGTGGATCCCGCACTTTGTCGCGGTCGAACTCTTCCCAACTGGGTGGTTCAGTCTCGAATGTGGCGTTGCCCGTGGCAATGCCCTCTCGATAGATCCGCTCGACGGATGGCCAGTCTTCGGCAATCATCGCTCGGATCTGAATGGTCATGCGCCCGATCCTTCCTTGGGCTGTTGGATTGTCCGGGGTGTAAGTAGCCGAACGAGCCCAAGCCCCGCGGCCGCGCCGATGAGTTGGGCAAGGATGAACCCACCCACTGACGCGGGGTCAATGCCGGCGAACGTGTTGCTGAACATTCGCGCGATGGTGATCGCGGGGTTCGCGAAACTGGCGGAACTTGTGAACAGGTATGCGGCGCCGATGTACGTCGCCACGGCGGCGGGGGCAAAGCGCTCCCGACCGGTACGAGCGAGCACGAAAACGACGAGCACAAGTCCGGCGGTTGCGACGATTTCGCTCAGGAAATGAGACGGGGTCAGGCGCACTGTCGTGCTGATCGACACGGCGGGAAGCGCGAACATCAGGTTTGCCAGCACGGCGCCAGCGAAGCAGCCGACGATTTGCGCTGGGATGTAAGTGGCCGCATCCAGCCACGTTCGTTTGCCCAGGGCGGCATCCACAAGTGAAATGACGGGGTTCAGGTGTGCCCCGCTGACCGGAGCCAGAACCGCGATGATGGCGAACAGCGCGAAGGCGGTCGCCACCGCGTTCTCCGTGAGCTCGAGTCCGGTGTTGCCGGGTGAGAGCTCCGCGGCGGTGATCCCGGAACCAACGACGACTGCGGTGAGCAGGAGCGTTCCGAGAAACTCGGCTAGGAGTCGGCGCGGGCGGGACATCATTGTTCAGACAGTCACGAGGAGTCGCGCCACGCCATCCAACGCGCCGGGGACGAGCTTGTAATACGCCCAGGTTCCCCGCTTCGAGCGGGTCAAGTACCCGGCATCAACCAAAATCTTGAGGTGGTGCGACACTGTCGGTTGTCCGAGCCCGAGCGGCTCGGTCAGGTCACACACGCACGCTTCGGCGTCTATGTGGGCGGCGACCATCGAAATGATCCGCAGTCGCGCTGGATCCGCAAGCGCCTTCAGGGATGACGCCAGGTTCGTCGCGTTCTCTTCGGTGATCGCCTCACGAGTCAACGGAGAGCAGCAGGCTGTGACATCGCGAACGGGAAGCAGTTCCATCAGGCTCATGCAGTGATACTCGCACAAACATTGACAAACGTCGATGTACTCGTGATTCTTGTATCGACAGACATCAATATAAGGATTGGATGATCGTGGCAGAGAAACCGCGCGTACTCTTCGTGTGCATCCATAATGCTGGCCGCAGTCAAATGGCGGCTGGATATGCGAATGCCCTGTCACGAGGTGCCGTCGAGGTACGCTCCGGCGGGTCTGAACCGGGCAATGAGATCAATCCGGTCGCCGTCGCCGCAATGGCCGAGGACGGCATTGACATCTCCGTGGGCGTCCCGCAACTCATGACAACAGAGGCGGTACGAGAGTCTGACGTCGTGATCACGATGGGCTGTGGCGATGTGTGCCCGATCTTCCCGGGAAAGCGCTATGAGGACTGGGATCTCACAGACCCCAGTGGCTTGCCCATCGACCAGGTTCGACCGATTCGTGACGAGATCAAACACCGCGTCCAGGGGCTGCTCGAAGAATTGCTGCCAACCGACTGAAGTATCGGAGGCGCCCCGCTCCCACTTTTCGAAATATGCTCCAAATGGGGTGAGGAGGCCTTCTGCGGCCAACAACATACTGACCGCATGGCCAAATGGGGCGCGGTGATCATCCTCGGACTCGCGCAGTTCGTGATGGTGCTCGACAGCACGGTGATGAACGTCTCCATCTCACAGGTGGTCGAAGACCTGAACACCACGGTCGACGCGATGCAGACCGCCATCACCTTCTACACCCTCACGATGGCAGCAGTCATGCTGCTCGGGGCGAAACTGGGTGACCTGTGGGGCAGGCGTCGTGCCTTCGTGATCGGCGCGATCATCTACGCCATCGGATCGCTGACCACGGGACTCGCGCCCAACTTTGCTGTGCTGTTCATTGGCTGGTCGGTCATTGAGGGACTCGGCGCGGTCCTGGTGATTCCCGCGATCGCCGCTCTGGTGGCGACCAATTACCAGGGGCGCGAGCGCGTGACGGCCTTCGCAATCATCGGTGCCAGCTCCGGAGTTGCCGTTGCGGCCGGGCCGCTCATCGGTGGCCTGCTGACAACTTATGCAAGCTGGCGCTACGTGTTCATCGGCGAAGTGGTCATCATGATCGTGGTTCTAGCACTGGCCAGAACAATCACAGATCCCAGCCACCCGAAGAAGTTCAGGATCGACATGCTGAGTGTTCTGCTGTCTGCCGCTGGCTTGATTCTCGTTGTTTACGGCATGCTGCAGAGCAAGACCTGGGGTTGGGTGCTTCCGCTCTATCCGCCCGAGATTAACGGCCACGCGATCGAGCCTTTCGGCCTGTCGTTGGTGCCCTACTTCATCGTGGGCGGTGGCGTGCTCCTGTGGTGGTTTTTTGTGCGGCAGCGGCAGCTTGTTGCGCAGGGACGTCCCCCACTCGTTGACGTGTCAATGCTGTCGATTCCACGGCTGCGTGCGGGGCTCTCGGTGCTTTCCGCGCAGTACCTGATCACCGCCGCGATATTCTTCATGATCCCGGTGTACCTGCAAATGACGCTGGGCCTGAACGCACTCCAAACTGGCCTGAGGATCTTCCCGCTCTCTGTGTCGCTCGTCCTGTTCTCCATCGTTGGCACGCGCCTCGTTTCGATCTGGTCGCCACGGCGCATCGTGCGGATCGCACAGGTGATCCTCGTCGTCGCATCCCTCTTCCTCTTGGCCTCAGTGTCGACCGAGCTTGAGACCCTTCCGTTCGGGATTGGGATGTTCCTGGCAGGCTCAGCGCTTGGACTGCTTGCGTCCCAGCTCGGCAACGTCAACATGTCGGCGGTGACCGAGGATCAGACGAGCGAGGTCGGTGGACTCCAGGGAGTGTTCCAGAATCTCGGGTCGTCGCTCGGCACCGCTCTCATCGGTTCGGTGCTCATCGGCTCGCTTGCCACCGGCTTTCTCGGCACCGTTGAGGCGAGCACACTCCCGGAATCAGTGAAATCACAGGTGAGCGAGAGCGCCAGCGGCGGGGTGGACATCGTTCCGGTTCAGAGCGTGAACTCAATCGCCAAAGAAGCGGGTCTCTCCCAAAAGGAGGCCGACCAGCTGACATCCATCTACAGCGATTCGCAGATCTCGTCTCTACGCCTGTCGTTCTTCTTCCTTGCGCTGCTCTCCATAGCGTGTCTGCTGTTGTCGAAGAACATCCCGACGGAGATACTGGGCGGCCGCAAACCGCGACGTAGGAGGGCGCCTCTGCCCGGTCCCATCAGTACACGACAAACGTCATCTGAAGCGGGTGACGTGGAGCCGAGCGACGGCTAAGTACTTTGTGATCGCGGGTGCCCGTCTGGTCGCCGGTTTACCGAATCGGATTGGATGACCATGGACTTCTGGCAATTTATCGCGACCTTCTTCTGGATCTACATCTTCTTCGCGTACCTGATGATCCTGATCTCGATCTTTAGGGACATTTTTGATGACCACCAGCTGCATGGCGTGCTGAAGGCGGTCTGGATCCTCGTCCTGATCTTCATCCCGTTCCTTGGCGCGCTGATCTACGTCATCGCGCGGCACAAGGGAATGCAGGAACGTACGCTCGCGCGGGCGGCGGCCGCGCAGTCAGATGCGAACAACTACATCCGATCCGTCGCGGGCGCTGGCACGTCGAGCGTCGATGACATCGCCAAGGCGAAGGCACTGCTCGATTCGGGAGCGATCACCCAGGCGGAGTTCGACTCGCTCAAGGCGAAGGCGCTCGCCGCTACTAAGGTCGCAGCGTAACCGCTTGAAGGGTCACAAAAAGCGGGTATTCGCAACGCAAACCAACCATTTGTGACACCTCACGGTGCGATAGCTAGCTACTCCTCGTTCGGCTTCCACACCCCAAACCGGTTGCCCTGGGGATCGATCAGGTGCGAGAAGGTGATGCGACCGTTGTTGATGAGGGGCATCGCAACGGTCGCACCGAGCGACTCGGCGCGCGCGACCGCTGCGGCGACGTCATCCACGTGTACATAGAAGATCGCCCACGAGCCGCCGCCCATTCCGGACGTGTCCCACGACCCGCCCTTGTCGGTCTCGATCATCGAATAGTTCGCGGGTGCCGGCCTCTCGCCGAACTGCCAATCGAACAGCCCTGAGTAGAACGCTTGCGAAGCAGCTCCATCGGGCGAACCGATTTCGAAGTAGTCGACCTCGTTCGTCATGATCAGACCACGGGAGCCGCTATGTTGAGCAGCCAGACGATGCCGAACTTGTCGATGCACATTCCGAACTGGTCGCCCCATTGCGCCTTCGTGAGTGGCTGGGTCACTTGCCCGCCCTCAATGAGCTTGTTCCAGTAACCGGTCAGCGTGGTTTCATCGGAGTTTTCGCCACTGAGCGAAACACTGATGTTGGTGCCGGGGTTGTACTCCATGCGTGGTGGGGTGTCCGAGCCCATGAGCACGAGGCCGCCCTCGACGGTGAGTTGGGCGTGCATGATGAGGTTGTCTTCGACCGGGTCCTGGCTAGCTTGGAATTCGGCGAACGTGTTGATCGCCAGTTCTCCGCCGAACACCGAGTGGTAGAACTCCATCGCCTCGCGAGCGTTGCCCCTGAATCCGAGGTAGGGGTTGAGATGAATTGTCATGGCGTTGATTCCTTTCGTCCGTTGCGGTTCTCACCATCAAGTCTCAATCGGTCGAGTGGATGGCACCAGTGCCAGACTGGCACCACCCACCGACGTGGGACCAGTTGTGCTCCGCGTCGAGCTTCAGGAAGGCCTTCACGTCGACTCCGTGCGCACCCCTCTTCGGGGGTATTAGACACGCTTGTCTACCCATGACCGCGGGCCATACGATGAGCCTGCCCCGCGCACTATGTGGGCACGATTCGTTTCTCCACTCCCGTCCCTGAACGAAATGTCGAGCCCTCATGAGCCAAAAGTTCTCCCTGCCGCGCCGCCCACGCGTGGTGGCTGTCGTAGTAGCCGTTGCGCTCGCGTTTGGCTCCGCACTGATCGGTGCATCGCCTGCCGCCGCGGACTCGACCGGCACGATTAGCGGCGTGGTGATGGGACAGGGCAACCCGGATGCGCCGCTCTCCGGCATTGACGTCGAGCTCGAGCTCCCCGGCGGCACCTACGTGCAGGGCATGAACACGGGTGACGACGGCGCTTACTCATTCACGGGGCTTTCCGCCGCGGATTACATCGTCTACTTCGGCGTACCTAACTACCCCGCGAGTTACACCGGCGAGTACTGGGGAGGGTCGACCGATGCGGCTTCCGCATCCGTTCTGAGCCTTGCCGATGGCGCAAGTGCTACCGCCGACATCACGCTTCCGTACGTTGACATCACCGCGAGCGTCTCAGGAACGGTGACGGATGAATCGGGCAACCCGCTCAGCGACATCAACGTTGACGTGAGCGATGGATCCGCGTACGGCGGCGTAGCCCCGGTGGTGACCGACGACAACGGGAACTACACGGTCTCCGGCCTTCAGGCCGGTTCCTTCACCGTGATGGCATCTGACGCCGACGGTCGCAACTACGTCGCCCAAGCGCTGCCGGACTCGATCGAACTGTCGGCGGGCCAGACGCTGACGGGCGTGGACATCACGATGCTTCCCGGCGCAACCGTCAGTGGCACCGTGACGGAAGCCGATAACCCAGGCACCACGCTGGGTGGCGGGTACGTTCAGTTGTTCGACACGAACGGCTACAGCACCGCCGGGGTGAGCGTCAACGACGATGGCACGTACACGATCGAGGGAGTGCCAGCGGGTTCCTTCACTCTCCAGTTCTCCCCTTCGTTTGACGAACTCGGCTACGCGACGCAGTACTGGCAGGATGAGCCGAGCTTGGCGGCAGCGGACTACTTCACGGTCGGCGAGGGCGACTCCCTGACCGGCTATGACGCGGCGCTCGACGTGGGCGCGAGCATCAGCGGCACGGTATCGACAGCTGGCGTCAACGCGCACCCGCTGGCCAAGAGCAGTGTCTACGCCACGAGTACGGCGGATCCGCTCATCAACTACACGGGTTTCGTCAACGACGACGGCACATACACGATCCCAGGCATAGCTGCCGGCAGTTACATCGTCGAGTTCCAGCCGTGGGGCAAGAACCGCGCCGACCAGTGGTGGAATGGGGCCTCCTCTCCTGGCGCGGCCACGCCGATCACGGTGACCACCGGCCAGGCGGTCACCGGCATTGACGCGGCGCTGCCTCTTGCGGCGACGATCACAGGCACCCTAACGGGTCTCACGCCGAGCGGGGCGCGGTTCCCCGCCGACAATGGGCAGGTCAACGTATACCTCCCGGATGGCACCGAGTTCCCGATATTCACGAGCGTCTATCTGAACGGCACTTTCTCGATTCCCAACCTTCCCGCGGGCAGCTACAAGCTCCAGTTCGTTGCTCAACCCGACACGACCGACTTCGCGCCGGAGTGGTACAGCAACAAGTCGAGCCTCGCGACGGCGACGACCGTGACTTTGCGCGCTGGCCAGACGATGACGATCGATGTCACGCTGGCTCCAGCCTCTTTGAAGGCGATCACGCCGACGATCACCGGCATAGTGAAGGTCGGCAGGACGCTCACCGCAGTGACTGGGCACTGGAAGCCGGGTGCGGTGACCTACAGCTACCAGTGGTTGCGCGATGGGGTGCCGATTGACGGCGCGACGGCTCCGACCTACACGCTCACCGATGCTGACGCCGGTTCGCCGATTCGCGTGACGGTCACGGGATCGGAGGTCGGCTACAGGAGTGAGTCGCTCACAAGCGCCCCCACAAAACTGGTGGGCAACGGCAAGTTGACGACCGCGGTCCCGACAATCAGCGGGACGCTGGCCAAGGGCAGCACGTTGACCGCGACGCCTGGCATCTGGGGGCCGGGCACCGTGACGCTCGCCTACAAGTGGTTCCGCGGCACGACTCGGATCGTGGGGGCGACCGGCTCAACGTACACGCTGCGTGCGGCGGATGTTGGTCAGACCATCACCGTGAAGGTGATCGGATCCGAGGCCGGATACAACACAGCGCGCGTGCTGAGCGCGCCGACGGCCATCATCGAATAGAGGGCACACCGCGGGGCGCGCGATTGAGTCATCGCGCGCCCCAACGGTTATTCCGCCGCGTTGGCAGCAGCGAGCAGCTGGTCGATCTGCGCCGGGTCGAACTCTGGGCCGGCGAAGCTCACGAAACGACCGATCGGGAACGACGCCATCATCTGGAACATTTCCGGATCGGCGGCGAGGCCAGCGGTAGCGCCATCGCCCATGAGCTGGGCGAGTCCCTGCATGAGCAGAGGGCCGGCGACCGGGTCGGCCAGCACCTCACCGAGGCTCGAGTTCATGGTCAGCGGAACCTTGACGGCGTCGCCATCGACAGTGACGGTGGTTGAGACGCGGATGTCGCGGCTCGAGGCACCCACCTCGACCGTGTAATCCCCGCCCTCGACGATCCACTGCTGGACGCGGGTTTCCCAGTAGGCGAGGTCATTGCGCGAGATCTCGAGTGTGACTTCGCGGCTCTCGCCCGCCTCTAGTGCAACGTTGGCGAACGCCTTCAGCTCGCGCGGTGCCCGAACGACGGCAGACCCCGGGAAGGACGTGTACGCCTGGACCACCTCGCGCCCGGCGCGATCGCCCGTGTTGGTGACAGTGACCTTGGCGGTGATGCCGGCCGCGGAGGCTGCCAGTTCGAGGCCGGAGTACGCGAACGACGTGTACGAGAGGCCATGGCCGAACGGGAAGCTCACGGACATCTTGCGCTCGTCGTAGTAGCGGTAGCCGACGAAGAGTCCTTCCCCGTAACGGACGTGACCGTTCTCTCCGGGGAAGTTGATGAACGCCGGGGTGTCTTCGAGACGCAGCGGAATCGTCTCGGTCAGGTGCCCGGAGGGGTTGACCGCACCGAAGAGCACGTCCGCGATGGCGCCGCCCCCGGCCTGGCCGAGCAGCCAGCCCTCGACGATCGCTGGAACGCGACCGGCGAACCGTGACAACTCCACCACTCCACCGTGGGAGAGAACGACCACGACGTTGTCGTTCGCGGTGAGCACCTCGTCGAGCAGCGCGAGCTGGTCACCGGGCAGGTCGATGTTGGTGCGGTCGAAGCCCTCGGACTCCTGTGGCGCGGTGAGGCCGAGGAAGACGAGAACAACGTCCGCCGACGAGGCAACCGCGACGGCCTCGCCGACGAGACCGGTCGCATCCGTCCCCTTGTCCAGTGCGAATCCGGGCGCGAAGGTGACCTCCGCGTCACCGGCCAACGCGCGAATCTCGTCGAGCGCGTTGTCGAGTTTGGTGGGGTTCACGTGGGAGCTGCCGCCGCCCTGGTAGCGAGGCGTGCGGGCGAATTCGCCGATGACAGCAATCGACCCCTTCGCGGCAAGCGGAAGGATATCGCCCTCGTTCTTGAGGAGCACGATGCTTCGCCCGGCGACCTCCCGTGCGAGCGCGTGGTGCTCATCGACGTCGTACGTCGCGGACTCCGAGGAGTGAACCTGCGTCTTGCGCACGAGGTCGATGACTCGTCCTGCGGCACGATCGACGATCGCTTCGTCAAGCTCACCGGCTTCGACGGCCGCGACGACCTGCTTGTCTGTGCGGTCACTCGACGACGGCATCTCCAGGTCGAGACCGGCGGCTATCGCGTTGACGCGGTTCACGACCGCTCCCCAGTCGGAGACCACGAGGCCTTCGAAACCCCATTCGTCGCGCAGAACGGATGTCAGAAGCCACGGGTCCTCGGAGGCGTGCACACCGTTCACTCGGTTGTATGAGCACATGATCGTCCACGGCTGCTCCTTCTCGACGACGTATTGGAATCCACGCAGGTAGATCTCACGGAGGGGACGCTCGTCGATGTCGGAGCTCGACCGCATGCGGTCCGTTTCCTGGTTGTTTGCGGCGAAGTGCTTGAGCGACGATCCGACGCCGGTGCTCTGCTGGCCGCGGACGAGGGCGGCGCCGAGCCGACCGGCAATGATGGGGTCTTCGGAGAAGTACTCGAAGTTGCGGCCACCGAGCGGCGAACGCTTGATGTTGATGCCAGGGCCGAGCAGAACGCCGACCTGTTCGGACAGCGACTCTTCGCCGAGAGCTACGCCGACTCGCTCGACGAGTTCGATGTCCCAACTCGATCCGAGTGCGACCGCGGGCGGGAAGCAGGTGGCAGGAACGCTGTCGTTGAGACCCAGGTGATCATCACCATCGCGCTGTTTACGCACCCCGTGCGGACCGTCCGTCATCATGATGCCGGGCACGCCCGGGGCGGACTTAGTGTTCCAGAAGTTGGCGCCGCTTGAGAGCCCCGCCTTCTGTTCGAGCGTGAGTCCCGCGAGAGTGTCGGCGATCGACTTGTCGTCTGGGTTGGTCGTCATTGCAATGTCCCTTCGGAAGGCTCATCCGCGAGCCAACATGAAAACCTTATATCGCTAGGTTTTGACTTGCCAGCGAGTATCCTCTGAGAATGGCGGTGAGAGGCTCGTACATCAAAGGCGTGGCCAAACGCGAAGAGATTCTGAGCGTCGCGCTGGAGGTTGTCGCAGCTAAGGGCTATGGTCGCGCAACAGTTCGTGAACTTGCTGAAGCCGTCGGTCTAACCCAGGCAGGATTGCTTCACTACTTCAGTTCGAAGGAAGAACTCTTCACAGAGATACTTCGGCTCCGAGACGAACGAGACTCGGGCGGCTACACCAACTCCGCAGTACCCACCGTCAACATGGTCGACGCGTATGTCGGCACGATCAGGCACAACGCCCAGGTGCCCGGGCTCGTGCAACTCTTTGCCCGGCTTTCGGCGGAGGCGACCGATTCGGAAAGCCTCGCGCACGACTACTTTGCGGCACGGTACGCGACCCTCCGTGAATACATCGCTACGAGCATCCGCGCCATGCAGCAGACAGGCGACCTGCCAGCGGATGTTGACGCAGACGCCGTGGCGCGCATCTTCATCGCCGTTTCCGACGGGCTCCAAACGCAGTGGCTCATTGAGCCGAATTTCGAGATGGCGGACGTGATGACGTACCTTGCGCGTCAGCTCGGGCTGGGCGGCACCGCACGCGCATGACCAGAACGGTGCGCGCGGCATACGATTCGTAGCGACGCCCACCGAACGGAGCATGCGATGTCAGATCTGCCACAACAGCAGCCGGTGCAATTCCAGGTCACCCTACCGCCGGAGCAGGAGCTCGGCGTGTTCGCCGATTTCGCCAGTGTGTGGCACACCCCGACGACGTTCGTGGTCGACTTCCTGGCGGTCAAAGGTCCGCAGCATCCCGCGGTGAACCTTGCGACGGGGGAGGCCCACCCGGAATCCCAGGTTCTCGAGGCGCGAGTCGCTGCGCGAGTGCGCATCCCCAGTGAGCAGATCTTTCCGCTGATCGCCGCACTCCAGGAGCAGGGAAACAAGTGGCTGGCAGAGTCCGGGCGGTCCGAGCCGCCGACCGACTGGGTCAATCAGAAGTAGAGCTAAAGCGCCGCGACGTCGATCAGCACTTTGCCGACCACGTCGTTCTCGGCCACACGGTACGCCTCGGCCGCTCTCTCAAGCGGGAATCGCGTGATCGGCAGGCCGTGTTCCTCGCCAACGCCGAGCGCACCGTCGCGAAGCGCGGCGCTCACCGCTTGCACGGCGCGATGCTTCTGATCGGTTGAAGTGGTGTAGGTCATCATGAGCTGGAGCCGCGCGTTCTTGTTCATCGCGGCACGTATCGGCAGGGATGGCTCGTCCGCACCCGAGGCCGCGTACATCGAGATCGTGCCGCCCATTGCGAGCAACTCAAGGTCGGTGGCGAGGTTCGCGACCGCGTTCACCTCGACCACGACATCCACGCCGTGAGCCACGATCGAGTGGACGCGAGCGGCGACATCCTCGGTCTTGTAGTTGATGACGTGGTGGGCGCCCGCCGACTTCGCGAGGCGTGCCTTCTCCTCGCTGCTGACCGTCGTGATGACAGTCGCACCGGCCCAAATGGCGAGCTGGATGGCGGCGTGGCCGACTGCGCCAGCGCCGCCGGCGACGAGGATGAAGTCGCCCTCGAGCGTGCCGGGAGCGAGACGTTCCGGGCCGCCTTCGCGGGCTGTGAGTGCACGATGAGCGGTGAGAGCTGGGATACCCAGCGAGGCGCCGACGTCGAATGATGCGTGCTCCGGGAGGCGCGCGACGTTCGTCGCAGGCAGCACGGCGAGCTCTTGTGTTGTGCCCTCGACGCGCTTGTAGGCGGCGTCCCAAACCCACACGCGTTCACCCTGCTCGAAGGTGGTGACGTTTGCTCCCACGGCGTCAACGAGGCCTGCGCCGTCCTGGCCCGGCACCTGCGGGTGCGGGAGTGCTGCGCCATCCCTGTTCCCGCGACGCGACTTCCAGTCGGTCGGATTGATGCCGGCGACAGCGACGCGCACCCGGATTTCGTCTGGACCTGGGGCCGCCGGTTCGCGCTCGACGAGCTGCAGGACATCCGTCGATCCGGTGTGGGTGTACTCGATTGCTCGCATGGACTCACGCTAACGCGGATGATCGCGCGAGGCGCAGTCACCGCTTAAGCAGCCGTGGCGGGAGAAAACGACCGATGGCGGGAGTAACAACTCCCGCCACCGGTACGCATCTCCCGCCGGACGGGGTAGTTACTCCCGCCACAACGACTTTGCGTGGACTAGCCGTTCGTGCCGCCACCGGCGCCCGTGCCGCCGGTGCGTCCGCCGGGACGGAAGCCGCCGAACCCGCCAGCTCCCTCGGAGATCGTGGTCGCCGCTACGTCGCCAGAGCTGTTCTTGGCGCCGACAACCGTGATGGCCTCACCGGCCTTCAGGCTCGAAACGGATGATGTCGTCGTCTTGGTCACCTTGGTGGAGCTGGAGGTGTCGATGGTCACCTGGGTGCCATCGGTCTCCTTGACAACGATCTTGTCGCCGCTCACGGAGACGATCGTGCCAGCGGTGAACCCGCCGGCGGCTCCTCCTGCGAAGCCGCCGCCGGTACCAGTACCTGTTCCGGTACCGCCAGCGCCGCCTTCTCGGTTAGCGAAACCCTGGCCCTGCCCGAAGCCTGCACCAGCGGTTGGTGTGCTGGCGCTCGCGGTGTTGTGCCCGATGAGCACGCCTGCAAACAGCCCGATAACGAGGGCCGCGACGAGCGCGAGGATGGGCGTGATGATGCGTGACGCGCCCTTTTTCTTGACGGGCGCGGGCGCGACCGGGCTGGTTTCCGGGGTGCCAGCTGGTGTCTCGTTGGTCATTGGTTTTTCCTTTTTCTTGGGTTTGGGTCAGATGGATCGAAGCGCCTGGATGGGGCGCATTGCTGCCGCTCGCCAGGCCGGATACACCCCGAAGAAGACTCCGATGGCGACGGAGACGCCGAGGGCGAGCGGTATGGAGTAGCCGATGATGAGGGGTTGCGTTCCATAGATCTGGAACTGCGATCCCACTAGTGCGACCAGTACCCCGATGACGCCACCCAGGAGTGTGAGTGTGGCGGCCTCGGTCAGGAATTGTCCGAGGATGGCACCACGCGTAGCACCCAACGCCTTGCGGATGCCGATCTCACGCGTTCGCTCCGTCACCGTGACGAGCATGACGTTGGTGACGCCGATCCCTCCGACGAGGAGGCTGATGGCGGCGACCGTGGCGAGCAGAACCGTGAAGCTGTTGGCGCTCGCCTCCTGCGTTGCGAGCAGCGAACTCTGATTGGTGATCGTGTATGGCAACGTCGTCGACGAGGCACCACCGCTCGTTGCGGCAGCGGTTGTCGCGCTGACGCCAAGCAACTGGTTCAGTTCAACTCCGAGCTCGCCCTGCGCCGCGTTGACGGAATCCGAGGACGTGGCCTGCGCCAACAGAGAACTGAGCGCACCGAATCCGGTGTAAGACCGTTGCACTCGAGTAATCGGCGCGATGACCTCCGAGTTCGGATCGGTGAAGCCCACCGAACTCTGCGTCGCAAGGACACCCACGACCGTGAACGGCGTGCCGTCGACCTCGACTGATTGGCCGAGCGCTGACTCCGTCGGGTACAGCTCTGTTGCGAGGGTCGACCCGATGACTGCGACCTTGGCTGCGCTGGTCACATCTGCGGCCGTGAACGCGCTGCCACTTGCGACGGTGGCGGTCGAGACGGTGAAGTAGTCCGCGCTGGTGCCGATGATCGAGACATTCGACTCAGATGCGTTGGTCGATGCCACCGTCAGTGACGTCGTCGCCTCTGGCACCACCTTGCTCACGTGTCCAAGTCCCGCATTGTTCAGCTTGTTGCTGATCGCCAGGGTGATGGAGTCGGAGCCCGTGGTCTGGCCTCCCGTTGGGCGAATGGTGAGCGTGTTCGTTCCGAGCGAGGTGATCAGGTTCTTGACGGTCTGCGCAGAACCGTTGCCGACAGCCATGAGGAGGATCACGGATGCCACCCCGATCAGCACGCCGAGCAGGGTCAGGATCGACCGCAACTTGTTGGACGTGACACCGCGCAGGGCGGAGAGCAGAATGTCCCCGAATCTCATCGCGCACCAACCTTCGCATTGAGGTGGTCGCTGACGATCAGGCCGTCCTGAATCGCGAGGGTGCGATGCGCGCGACTAGCAACGTCATCTTCGTGGGTGATGATCACAATAGTTCTGCCTTCCGCGGCAAGCTGGTCGAGAATCGCGAGAATCTCGTGAGTTGACTCCGAGTCCAGGTTGCCGGTGGGCTCATCGGCGAGGATGAGCGTCGGGTTGGTCACTAGAGCGCGTGCGATGGCCACGCGCTGTTGCTGACCGCCGGAGAGTTCCTGCGGGTGGTGGTCTGCACGGTAACCGAGATTGACCATGTCGAGTGCCTCAAGGCCCCGGCGTCGACGCTCGGCACGACCCACCCCGCCGTAGACGAGAGGCAGTTCGACGTTGCCGAGCGCAGTCATCCGGGGAACGAGGTTGAACGATTGGAAGATGAATCCGATCTCGCGGTTGCGTACGCGCGCGAGCTCCTTTTCGTCCATTCCATTCACGTCGTTTCCTGCCAGAAGGTACTGGCCGGATGACGCGACATCGAGGCACCCGAGGAGGTTCATCAGGGTCGATTTGCCCGACCCGGATGGCCCCATGATGGCTACGTAGTCGCCGGATTCGATGCTCAGGTCGATGCCGCGGAGGGCATGTACCTGGGCGTCGCCCGTGCCGTAAAGCTGCTGGATGTTGTGAAGCTCGAGAACTCCAGGTTCACGCTCCACTTGCGCGACTGCCATTAGTTTCCGCCGCCAGTTCCGCCACGGTTAGCCCCGCCGCCGAATCCGCCGCCGCCTGCGCCTCCGCCGCCCGCGCCGCCGCCGAATCCGCCACGGTTAGCCCCGCCGCCGAATCCGGCGCCGCCGGTTCCTGTGGTTCCGGTTGTGCCCGTCGTGGTGCTGGGCGTGGTGGAAATCGTGCCGATCACGATGGTTTCACCCGCGGTGAGGCCGGAGGTGATCTCTGTACCCTCGTTGCCGACAAGGCCGGTCTTGACGGTGACGGCTGTTGTCTTGCCATTCTTGATGACCTTGACGGTCGAAACGCCGTTCGCGGTAGTGATTGCTGCCGCAGGAACATAGAGCGCGTCAGCCTTGGAGCTCGCGGTGGTAATGGTCACGTTCGCCGTTTGGCCGAGGCGCAGATTCTTGGGCGGATCGGTCAGCGTGATGGTCGTCGCGTAGGTCACGATGGAGTTGCTGGTTGTTCCTGTCGGCGCAATGGCCGTGACCTTGGCGGCCGAAGAGGTTCCCGAGATCGCCGGGAAGGTGACGGTGGCGTCCTGGCCAACCGTGACATTCGCAATGTCCGCCTCGGCGATGGCCGCACTCACGGTGTACTTGGAGACATCCGCGATGGTCATGAAGGCAGTTGACGACGACGACGAAGAAGAGGAGGAGGTCGCGGAGCTACCCGTCGAGCTGCCGCCCGAACTGCCGCCCGAGCTGCCGCTGGAACCGCCGCTGGAGCTCGAGGAGTTGCCGCTGCCGGAGGTGGTTCCTCCGACCGTGCCGTTCAGTGCGACAACCAGGCCCGAGATTGGTGCCTTCAGCGTCGCGCTAGCGAGATTCTCCTGTGCCGTCGAGAGGGTGGCCTGCGCGGTGTCGACCGCGTCCGCCGCCGAATTGGCCTGCTGCTTGGCAGAACTCACGCCCTGCGCCCCGCTCGACGGGCTCGACTCTGCGCTCGTGAGCGCCGAGTCGGCCGCGGACAGGTCACTGTACGCGCGGCTGAGGTCCCGCTCCGCGTTGGTCACGGCAGTGCTCAGATCGGCGGTCTCCAGTGTGCCGATCACCTGGCCCTTGGTCACTGTGGCTCCGAGCCCGACCCTGACGCTGGCGATCGTCCCGGATGTGCCGAAGTCGGCGTTGACGTCCTGGAGCGCCGCGATCGAACCGGAGGCCGTGATCGTGGTCGACACCGTGCCCTGCTGGACTGTCCCAGTGAGTTGTGTCGTTGCGGCTGTTGACTTGCCCGCAAATGGGTTGAAGATGACGAACGCGCTGACAGCTGCGATGAGAATGACCGCAATGAGTACGGTGTTGATCAAGACTGGTCGGGATAACTTCATGAAGGAATAGTGACGCAGGTGTCTATGAGCTTCATATGTGTGAACTGGGCCTTTGATAAAGGCTTCGCGGTCACGACGCGAGCGTCCCAAAAGCGTAGGCTCGTGGCGGAAGCGAGGATGCTTAGGTAATGAACGACGAGAGCAAAACCGAGATCGATCCACGGTTCGATCCGGCTTTCCAGCGGGGTTTCGATCCGTCCGTTTCTCTTGACTCCGTTCCCGCTGGCTCGGCCGCCGTCGACGGATCCGCGCGTCTGGCTCCCGCGCCTCGGCCCGTGGTGGCCGCGGCCCCGGCTCCCGTTGCTTCGCCCGCGAAGGTTGTTCCGGTGCAGGCTCCGTCGTCACTGCCCGTTGTCGGTCGCGCTCCAACCCCGGCTGTTGCGTCGGAACTCGTGCAAGACGAAGTGGTGCGGTTGGTAGATGCCCCAGCCGATGACGACGCGACGGAAGACTCCAACCCCGCGCGCAACCCGTTCCTGCTGGTGCTCGGAATCATCGCGGTGGTACTGATTACTGTCGGCGTGTGGTTGTTCGCGCAGACCGGGCAGGCCTTCAACAGCCGAGAGGTTCGCTCGCAGGGTGACTACATGACTCTGGTTGCAACGATCCAGATGGCACCGTTCATCGCACTGCTGGGAGGCGCCACCGCTATCGGCGTGATTTTCATGTTCGCGGCGAAGTGGCGCAGGCATCGCGCCAGCCGAAACGACTAGCGGAACTCCTTTCGCCAGACCAGCTTCAGGCCGGACCACTCGCTGTCGATGGCCGCGACTTTCACGTCAACAAGTCTCCGAACGAGGGCGGCGTCGCGCACGACGTTGTCGGTGATGTCGCTCGTGTGCCCACCGGCCCTGCGCGGCCATGCGATCCAGAGGGCGCCGGACGGAAAGACCGCACCTTCGAAACGCTCCAGCAGCGTCGTGATTTCGGCCGCCTCGCGGGCGAACGCGAGCACCACGTCGGCGGGCTGGCCAGCGGAAACGCGGGTCGCGACATCCGGTTCCGTCTCGAACGACCACCCACTGTCCGCACCGACGACGGTCCACCGCGCCCCTGGGACGAGGCCTAGTTTGTGAAGCTGCGAGGACGCCACACGTTCAGTATTCAGGACTGGCAGCGCGGGCAGAAGTAGGTGTCACGCTCGGTGATCTCGCTGTCGCCGAGGGATCCGCGCTCGATTGGCGTGCCGCACCGTAGGCACGGCTGTCCCTCGCGTCGGTTGACCCAGGTGGTGCGGCCCCGGCGCAGATCGCCCGTCGTCGATCTTTCGATCCGATCGCGATTCGCGAGGATCACGCGGTGGGCGAGCGCAGCGAAGCCCTCGAGGTCCGTGACCTCGGCGGCAGGCCGCGTCGGCAGCACACCCTTCAGAAAGCAGAGCTCATTTCGGTACACGTTTCCGAGGCCGGCGATCACGCGCTGGTCGAGCAGCGCCAACCCGATGGGCCTTTCGGGATCCGCGGCAAGATTGCGAGCAGCTTGGGCGACGTCCCAAGATGGGCCGAGGATGTCAGGGCCGAGGTAACCGACAAGCTCGTCCTCTCGCTCCCGAGGCACGACCTCGAGCTCGCCGAGTTGGAAGCCCACAGTCACAATGCCGGGGACTCCGAGGATTGCGCGAGCCTGCCAGGCCGGACGACGCCAGGCCGCGCCTGAGGGGTAGATGTGCCACGACCCTTCCATCTTGAGGTGGCTGTGCACCGTGAATTCGCCGATCCGATGCAGCAGGTGCTTGCCGACACTCACGACCGCCTCAACGCGTTCTCCCGTGAGGTCGACTGTCGCGTAGGCGGGCACACGAAAATCGGAACGGTCGAGTACTTTGCCGCCGAGCGCCTCATTCAACGCCCGTGCCGATCGGTAGACGGTGTCACCCTCTGGCATGCGCGGCTAACGTCCGACCGCATAACCCTGTGCGCCTCGCGGGTTGGCGGCGGCCCGGAGTCCGTCCTCGGCAATCGACACTGCCGAGAGACGACCGAGCGACCAGGCCCCGGACACGGCAACGGCGTGACCGCGACGTTCGAGCCCGGCGATCACGTCACTGCCAAGGCGATCCTCGACGACCGCCCCTCCGGGGATTCGCTCGCGAGGCCAGAACGACTCGTTCGCGGAGGTCGAGTGGAAGGTCGGTGCGTCGATGGCCTGTTGCAGGTCGTAGCCGCCGACGATGTGCCGAAGCAGGAGCGGCAGTTGCCACTGATCCTGCTGATCGCCACCAGGTGTGCCCAGCGCGAGATACGGTTTGCCGTCGCGGAGCACCAACCTCGGGCTGAGAGTCGTCCGCGGCCGTTCGCCCGGCCGCAGGGAGCTCGGTAGCCCGTCCTCGAGCCACGTCATTTGCAGCCGCGAGCCGAGGCAGAAACCCAGTTCCGGGATGTACGGCGACGACTGCAGCCATCCCCCCGACGGCGTAATCGAGACGAGGTTGCCCCAGCGATCAACGATGTCGATGTGGCAGGTGTCACCCTTGGTGACTCCGTTGCGAGCGACAGTCGGTTCGCCCGATCCAGCAAGCCCGTCGCCCGCGGCGGCGGAAATACCTGTGACAGGGATGCGCGGTTCGCGCCCGTCTGGCCTGCCCGGCCGGAGGTCGGGGGAGGCGACATCCGACACCAGCGCCCGTCGCGTTGCCGCATAGTCGGGCGACAGCAGCGTGTCGATCGGAGTGTCACCGTGGTCGCCGTACCAGGCATCGCGGTCGGCGAGCGACAGCCCTAACACCTCGAGAATGGTGTGCGCACCGAGCTCGGTCGAGGGGTCGAGGCGGTCGTCGTCGAAACCGTCGAGCACGGCAAGTGACTCGAGAAGGCTCGGTCCCTGGGTCCACGCCCCAGCCTTCAGCACGGTGTGCCCGCGGAACTCGAGGGCGGTCGGGGTCTCCCAGGTGGCCGAGTAGTCCGCAACATCCTGTGCCGTGAGAACGCCTGGATGACTCGCCCCAGAGGAATCCATGAGCTCGTGCTGCGCAAACTCGCCGATTGCTGTCGCCACGAAGCCCGTTCGCCATTCCGCGCGCACGGAGTCTATGCGCGCCTCGCGGGAGTCGCCCGCACCCGCAGCGAGTAACCGGCGCAGTGTCGCGGCCCAGGTCGGCCGGGTGTGGATGTCACCGCTCTCGACTCGCAGCCACGCCTCGGCCGAGGTGGGCCAGTGATCGGAGAAGAGGCCGCGAACGGTGTCGATAGTCCGAGCGACGGCTGGCAGCACCGGATAGCCGTTCTCGGCGTAGTCGAGCGCAAATGAGACGACATCCGCGAGTTCCCAGGTGCCAAAGTCACGCAGCAGGAGCAGCCAGGCGTCGAACGCTCCCGGCGCGGTCGCCGAGAGCAAACCCGCGCCCGGCACGAGGTCGAGCCCGAGTGAACGGTAACTGGCCACCGACGCGCCTCGAGGTGCCGCTCCCTGCCCCGCGAGCACCTTGGGTGCCGATCCGGTCGGAGAAACGATGCCAACAAGGTCGCCGCCCGGACCATTCAAATGCGGCTCAACGATATGCAGAACGAACCCGGCGGCGACCGCAGCGTCGAACGCGTTGCCGCCTCGCTCGAGCACGGCCATGGCGCTCTGCGACGCGACCCAATGCGTCGATGCGGCCATCCCGAATGAGCCCCGCAGCGTGGGTCGTGTGGTGAACGAATCCGGTGTTGAGAATGGCATCGCCTTCAGCTTACGGAGTGCGCTAGCTGGTGAAAGCGACTTCTGAGAGTTTTCCGAGAGGGGGTGGAATTCGCGCCCGAACTGTGCCTAGCTTGAAGTAAGCAAGTCGTTCCGAACGGCCGCCGGGAGCATGGAAGCTCCGGGTTTCAGGCCGGTCGGTACACAGCATCGTCGTAGATGAAGTGGGGCCAATCGGCTCCCAATCACAGACGCGAAGGCGGCGTCCCAATACCCCGTACGTGGGTTCGCGTGAGCGTTCCCACCAATGGAATGGAGGGCAGCGAAATGGCAACAACCTGGAAAGACAAGCCCTATCGCGGAAGGCGGCGCAGCGACGACGCGCCACTGGCTCGCAACGTTGAGAACTCGGCGGCGCAGTCACCGACACTGCTGCTGTTCGTGGTTGTCGCGACGATCGGCATCCTCGCGTACACGTTCTTTCTGCTGAATCCGGCGAATCGGGGCGACTGGCTCCCATACGCGCTGGTGATCACGGCCGAGTTCGTTCTGGTGATCCAGGCACTTATCTCGATGTGGACGATCCTCTCCGGAGGTAACGACCCACGCACGTTCGCCTTTCACCACTCGCAGGAGCGGCTGTTCGACGAGGCGACCAACCTCGCGAACGGTGTGTCCGCGCGCCCGGAATCGTGGCCCATGTTCCTCTCCGAGCATCCGATCACCGTCGACGTGTTCGTCACGGTCTACGGCGAGGCCGTCGAAACCATCGAACGCACAGTTCGCGCCGCGATCGCCATGCGGGGAGAACACATCACGTGGATTCTCGACGACGGAAAATCGGATGAGGTTCGTGCGCTCGCGGCCGAGCTCGAGGTGCACTACGTGCGCCGGCTGACGAACAACGGTGCCAAGGCGGGCAATGTGAATCACGCGCTCTCGTTGTCGAGCGGTCAGTACTTCGCGATCTTCGACGCGGACTTCGTACCAGATCCCGACTTTCTGTACGAGACGGTGCCCTTCTTCGTCGATGACAATCTCGCTTTCGTGCAGACCCCGCAGACCTACGGCAACATGCACAACCTGGTCTCGCGAGGTGCCGGATTCATGCAGTCGGTCTTCTACCGATTCATCCAGCCCGGACGCAATCGCTTCAACGCGGCGTTCTGCGTCGGGACGAACGTGATCTTCCGCAGGGAAGCCGTGCTGGACGTCGGCGGCATGTGCACTGATTCCAAATCGGAGGATGTCTGGACCTCGCTGCGCCTGCACGAACGCGGATGGCGTTCCGTCTACATCGCCGTCACGCTGGCGATCGGCGACGCACCCGAAACGGTAGAGGACTACACGAAGCAGCAGATGCGCTGGGCGTCCGGCGGCTTCGAGATCCTGATGCAGCGCAACCCGTTCAGCCCGCGGACGCGTCTGACCATGGACCAGCGCATCCAGTACTTCGTGACTGCCACCTACTATCTGGTCGGCATCACGCCGCTGCTGTTGATTCTGGTTCCGCCGCTCGAGATCTACTTCGACCTTCGACCGGTCAACGTCACGGTGACCTGGGAGACCTGGTTGGCGTTCTATCTCGGGTTCTACGGCCTGCAGATCCTGCTCGCGTTCCACACCATGGGATCGTTCCGACCGGAGACGCTGATCATGTCGACCGTGTCGTTTCCCATCTACGTTCGCGCGTTCCTCAACGTCTTCAGCGGCCGCGAACAGAAATGGCACGTCACGGGGTCCGCCGGCAAGCGGAGCTCGCCATTCAACTTCATGATTCCGCAGGTGCTTTTCTTCGTGTTCCTGTTGCTCACGTCGCTCGTCGGTCTGGCGAAGGACTACGGCAACCAGACGCTGACTCTTGCAACCGCGTGGAATCTCACCAACACAATCGTGCTCGGCGCCTTCATCGCGGCGGCGCTCAAGGAGTCGAGGCTCGCTCGCGCGGCGGAGCGAGCCGCAGCTCGCGCCGCACTGAAGCCGGTGGCACTTCACGCCCGGTCGCGGGTGCGTCGCCCCGACGCCGCGGTCGCGTTCGACAGCGGCTCCTTCAACAAGTCCGCTTTCAGCAAGTCCACTTTCGAGAAGACGGCTTTCGACCAGTCCGGCTTTGACAAGCCCGTCTTCGACAAGACCGGGAGGGCCGCATCATGACCTGGGCAAATCGAGCACGATTGTTCTTTGGCCTGATCGTTGTCGTTGCGATTGCGCTTGGCGCGACGCTGATCCTCAGCCAACGGCAGGCCGAGGTGACCAGCGAGTCGGCCTCCATCAAGTCGCAGAGCTATTCGGTCGGATCTGACTACGCAGGCACAGTCGTCGCGAGCAAGGCCAAGACGGGTGACACAGTGAATGCGGGCGAGCCGATAATGACCATCCAGAGTGATTCGCTGGCTCATGACATCCAGAACAAGGTCGTCGTTCCGAAGAGCGCGGCCTACAGGATTGGCAGCGCCGGCGCGCTCACCCTGCTCGCAACCCAGTCGGGTGTCGTCGACAGGGTCGGTGCGCAGGTGGGCGGCTTCGTGAGCGCCGGGAGTGCGGTGGCGACCGTCGATCGGGCCAACTCGCTGTTCGTCTCAGCGCAATTCAATCTCGACCCATACGACTTCTCCCGTATCGAGCCGGGTGCGACCGTCGATCTCATCCTGCCGAACCAGCACAGGCTCGAAGGCACCGTCTACCGAATTCGCGTCACCACGGTCTCGGGCAAGGCGCACGCCAGCATCGAGGTGCACAGTGCGCAGCTGCGTCGAGGCACCTCGAACGGTCTCGTCGCTCCCGGAACGCCGATCCAGGCGGTCCTGCACCTGCGCGATGACGGGCTGCTCGGTGGTCTGCGGCAGGATGTTCTCGGCCTCTGGCACCAAATGGGACTATGACCTCTCGCCGTAACCCGATCACTCGCCTCGCGACGATTGTGGCATCCGGACTAGTGCTCGCCGTGCTCGCCGGATGCGCGTCATCCGTCGGCTCCCCCGGCACAGCGTCATCGCTGGACTCGGCCGTCGGCGCAATCCCGCACCGGTCGATCAGCCGGATGCCAACGGCTCGCCTTGCCTCGGGACTCGTGCCGCCCACCAACCGCTGGTTCTCGGGGCTCGTGTTCGGCAAGAACCCGCAGCCGGTGTTCCCGCTGCCGTTGTCGTTCGGGCTTACCCCGTCCGGATTCGCATTCGGCCAGCCGAAGGTATCGACGAGCGCCAACACGATCTCGGGGGAGTTCGCACCATCCATTGCCGTGGACGATCGGTCGACCTCGTCGGTCGTCACCGCGTACGATCAGGCGTCCGTGACCATCTCCCAGCGGGATGCCTCGGGAACTGTCGGTCACGTCGTGATTGCGGAGGGCTCGCCGACCGTGAGCTTCACCGCCGCGCGTTCGACCCGGCTCGCGGTTCCGGGATTCTCACCCACCGGGTCGAAGGGTGTCTACTCGCGTTCGGTGGCCGGCGTCTCATACGGACTCGTCACTCCGGGTGCCGTAGCTGGCGACACGCTGAGCCTGGATTCTGGCCAGACCGCGGTCTGGTTCGTCGCACCCGCCGGTGTCGCAGTGGAGACCATCGCGTCGCGGGTCGCGCCCGTCACAGGAGTGGGCGTGTCGTACTCCGTCGAGGCAGACGCAGCGACGACGTCGCTGGACTACCACTCGGCCGGGAGCGGTCTGGTCGTCGCGATGCCGCATCAGCGAGCTGGGCTGAGTGCACCGGCATCCTGTTCCCTCGGAACCTATCCGTCGGTCTACGGAGGCCTTGCGCTGTGCGCCGGATCACGACTCGCGTGGTCGGTACCGCGGGTGACACCGTCCTCCACGCTGGCAGGCTCGCTGTCGTCGGCAGACAAGCAGCTACTCACGACTCAGTTAGCCAAGGATGTCGCCGCCTCGCCGACTCCGCCTACAGACAGCTACGGGGCAGGCAAGGCGATGTACCGGCTCGCCAACCTGCTCGAGCTGGCCCATCGGCTTGGCGACACTGCTTCGGCTGCCACGGCGCAGCGTCAACTCGATGCGCTTCTGACGAAGTGGACCTCGCCGCGCGGCTGCGCGTTGCGGACTTCAGAGTGCTTCGTCTACGACCCGGCCGCGCGCGGGGTGGTTGGGTTGGTCGCATCCTTCGGGTCGGACCAGTTCAACGACCACCACTTCCATTACGGGTACTTCCTCTACGCGGCCAGCCTCGCCGTGAAGTACGACCCGGCGTTGCGCGACAAGATCGAACCGGTCATGGACCTGCTCGCGGCAGACATCGGAACGTCGTCTGATTCCTCGTCGGACTTTCCACAGCGGAGGGTGTTCGATCCCTACGTCGGACACTCCTGGGCGTCGGGATACGCCCCCTTCGCCGACGGCAACAACCAGGAGTCGAGCTCCGAGGCGGTCAACGCCTGGAACGGGCTTGCGCTCTGGGGACAGACCATCGGTGATTCGTCGTTGACGTCGGAAGCCGAATGGATGTTGTCGGCCGAAGCCGCATCCGCCCGCGCGTACTGGACCAACTTCGACGCGTCGGCACCGGTGTATCAGGGCTTCGCGCACGGGGTCGTCGGCATCAACTGGGGCGGCAAGCGCGACTTCGCGACCTGGTTCAGTGCGGCACCGGCAGCCGAGCTGGGGATCCAGCTCATCCCGATGTCGCCCGCGTCGACGTATCTTGGGGGCGATGCCGCGCGCATCGCTCGTAACGTCGCCTCGGCGACCCCGGGTGGCTACCGCGTTCAGTTTGGTGACTACCTGCTGATGTACTCCGCGCTCGAGGGGCCGTCGGCCGCGACATCCGCGCTCGCAGCGGCCCGCTCCCTGCCGGACGCCGACATCGACCAGGCCGACTCGCGGGCGTACCTCTACGCCTGGATCCTGTCGCGGTGACGCTTCACCCGCTTCTGTGACTCTCGACTGGTTCGGTCCGCCGTGGATGGCCTCGAGGGTGCGGCCGCGGCGCATAACTTCTGCGCATAACTTCTGCGCATAACTTCTGCGCATAACTCAGGCAGGATTCGGGGGCGCCCGCGCGCCCCCGCATGATTCCGGGCAACTATCGCCAGCCACCAGAAGTCCTGCCTGAGTTATGCGCACGAGGAGGGCGCGGAACGGGTCTGACCGGCTAACGTCTCACCCGGCTGTGGCGCGGCCCGGCCGACGTCTCTGCGCATAACTCAGGCAGGATTCGGCGGATGTCGCGTGCATCAGCGATTTTCTGGGGCACTATTCTGCCCCCGCAGAATTCTGCCTGAGTTATGCGCAACGAGAGCAACACCGGTAGCTCGCAGCGCCGCCAAGCACCGCCGCTCAGACACCGCCGCTCAGACGCGGCCGCTCAGACTCGGCCGCTCAGGCGCGGAGGCGGAGGCCCTGCGGCGTGGCGGCGAAGCCAGCGGCGGTGAGGGCGTAGCCGAGGTCGGTGCCGATCGCGAACTCGCCGTTCACCCGCTCGATGCGCAGCTTGCCGAGCCCGGTGCGCACGGTTGCGGCGAGGGATGTCGCTGCCGCGCCGAGCGCGGCCTCACCCTCCACGAACGTGAGTACCGTCTTACCGCCGCGCTCGATGTAGAGCGCAAGCGCTCCGTCGACCAGGACCACTAGTGCGCCGGCCTTACGGCCCGGCCTGTGACCCTCGGTCGTCGGCCACGGCAGAGCGGCGCCGTAGGGGTTGGCAGGATCGGTTGCCGCAAGTGTGATGCCGACGGGCAGAACATCCGTGTCATCGTCGCGGGTGAACTGGCGCAGTCGGTCGACGGTTGCCCCTGTCGCGAATTGGGCAGCGCCGAGTCCGCCCACGAAGTAGCCGCGTCTAGCCCGACCGGTTTCTTCGAACGAACTCAGCACCTTGTAGACGAGGGCGAAGCCACCCGGAATGCCTTCGCTCGCTACCGCCCCGCGAGTGACCACCCCATGCCGCTCGAGCAGCGCCTCGGCCGTCGCCTTTGCGCGAACGGTCGTGTCGCCTTCGGCCAGCGGCAGCAGTGACCAGCGCCCGGCGACGGAAGGTGGCCCGGATTGCGCGGGCAGCAGCGGCCTGGCGCGACCACGGTACGCCCGAGTTCTCGGTGCGCGGCCGGGCGAACCTTTGCCGCCGACGAAGGAGCGCAGGGGAGCGAAGGTGTCATTGGTGATGAGGCCGGCCCAGACAAGGTCCCAGAGCGCAGTCGCGAGTTCGGCGTCATCCATCGATCCGACTGCGGCACCCAGTTGCCTGAAGAAGAAGGCCCCACCGCCGGCCAGCGCGACCAGAATCTCACGCTGCAGCTCGGTTGTGTCGACGTCCTGGGCCGGCGGGAGGGTAAGCGGTGCGGAGTCTGCGAGGTGCAGGCTCACCCAGCCATCGTTACCCGGAAGCGATCCAGCGCCCGACCAGAGCACCTCTCCGGTGACGGTCAGCTCATCGAGCCACGCCTGCGAATAGTCACGCAGTCTCGACGGCAAAACGAGCGTCTCCCAGGCGGATGCCGGAAGCGCGACCCCACCGAGCTGGTCGATCACTTGCGCGAGGCCGTCGATGCCTCGAAGGTTTGTCGCGCCGGGCTGTGCGTGCACGTGCTGCCAAGCGGGCAGGAAGCGCCCAAGCGTTTCATGCGAGACGGGTTCGACCTCGTGGCGGAGCGCCGCAAGCGACCGACTGCGAAGGCGACGGAGAATCTCGGCGTCGACCCACTCACTGCCCGTCGCTCCTGGCCGGAACTCTCCCTCGAGCACCCTTCGCTCGCTCGCGAGGCGTCTCAGCGAATCGAGCACCACGGCGACTCCGAGACCGAAGCGCTCGGCGGCGGCGCTCGCCGTGAAGGGGCCGTGGGTTCTCGCATAGCGACTGACCAGGTCGCTGACAGGGTCGGCGACCGGCTCGATGAATGCTGTCGGCACGCCGATCGGCAGAGCGACCCCGAGCGCGTCGCGCAGTCGGCTGGCGTCTTCGATGATCGCCCAGCGCTCTTCGCCCGCGATGCGCGCGGGAAGGATGCGGTGGGCCGAAGTGAGGGCCGTGAGCCAGGCGGCGACGGTTGGCGTCACTGAGGTCTCGACGACGCCGATGCCTTCGTCACGCGGCTGCTCGACCCCCTGTATGACGCCTTGTATCGAGACGCGGGCGACGATCTCGTCAAGCGACAGCGGACCGAGCACCCGAAGTAGGTCGACAACACCCTCGGCGTCCTTCGCCTTTCGGTCGGGCGCGAGGCGCTGCAGTTCAAGCTCGGTCTGCTCGAGCACCTTCGGGTCGAGCAGCTCGCGCAGCTCCGCGCGGCCCAGCAATTCGGCGAGCAGCGTGGCATCCAGGCTGAGAGCGGTCGCCCGGCGTTCGGCCAGCGGCGAGTCACCCTCATACATGAACGCCGCGACGTATCCGAACAGCAGGGAGCGAGCGAAAGGCGACGCCGCTTCGGTCTCCGTCTCGACGATCCGGATGTTGCGGCTCGCGATCCGCCCGGTGATGCGCATCAGCGACGGCAGGTCGTAGGCATCCTGCAACACCTCACGTACCGTCTCGAGCACGATCGGGAACGACGGATACTTACGCGCAACCTCGAGCAACTGAGATGCACGCTGTCGCTGTTGCCAGAGCGGTGATCGCTTGCCGGGGTTGTAACGCGGCAACAGCAGAGCTCGCGCGGCGCACTCCCGGAATCGTGAGGCGAACAGTGCAGAGCCTCCGACCTCGTCGGTCACCAGTTGTTCGAGTTCGCCCGGCTCGAAGACGAACAGTTCGGCGCCGGGGGGTTCGGCGTCGGTGTCAGGCAGCCGAACGATGATGCCATCGTCTGCGGCAATCGCCGCCCCGTCGTACCCGTAGCGCTCGCGCACGCGGGCCGTGACCGCCAGTGCCCAGGGCGAGTGCACCGGCATCCCATAGGGGGAATGCAGGATGACCCGCCAGTCGCCGAGTTCGTCCCTGAAGCGTTCGACGACCATGGTCGTGTCGGTTGGCACGTGACCGGTCGTGGCCTTCTGGTCTTCGATGAACGACACCAGGTTGTTGACTGCGCGGTCGTCGAGACCGCCGACGCGCACTCGTTCGAGCGCGACGGCTCGGGAACTGCTCGAGATCTCCCGGGTGAACGCGCCGATTGCCTCGCCGAGTTCGGCCGGTCGGCCGAGGCCATCGCCCTTCCAGAACGGGACCCGCCCGGGTTGCCCGAAGGCGGGAGAGACGACGACGCGATCATGGGTGATGTCTTCGATGCGCCAGCTGGTCGCACCGAGGGCAAAGACATCGCCAACTCGCGATTCGTAGACCATCTCCTCGTCGAGCTCGCCGACCCGCCCGGCCCCAGCTGCAGCGCCGACCATATAGACGCCGAACAGTCCGCGGTCTGGGATGGTGCCGCCGCTGGTCACCGCCAGGCGCTGGGCACCCGGTCGACCGGTCAGCGTGCCTGCGACTCGGTCCCAGATGATGCGTGGGCGAAGCTCCGCGAACTCATCGCTCGGATACAGGCCGCTGAGCAGATCGAGCGTCGCCTCATATGCGCTTCGCGGGAGCGTGGCGAAGGGCGCGCTTTTGCGCACCGTTTGCCACCACTCCTCGATATCGATCGGCTCGAGGGCGACGGCCGCGACGGTCTGCTGCGCCAGAATGTCGAGCGGATTCTGCGGAATCGCCAAAGCCTCGATCTTGCCCTCGACCATGCGTTCGCTGACAACCGCCATGTGCAGCAGGTCGGCGCGATGCTTCGGGAACAGCACTCCCCTCGAAACCTCCCCGACCTGGTGCCCGGCGCGCCCGACGCGCTGCAAACCGCTCGCGACGGATGGCGGTGCCTCGACCTGCACGACCAGGTCAACCTCGCCCATGTCGATGCCGAGCTCGAGCGATGACGTGGCTACGACACAGCGCAGGCGTCCGCTCTTCAGGTCGTCCTCGATGATGGCCCGCTGGTCCTTGGAGACCGAGCCGTGGTGGGCGCGGGCGAGGAGCGCCTCCGTGCCTGAGGCACTCGATGCACCGGTTACGCCAGACGCCCCGACTAACTGTGCGGGGAAGTGCCCGCCTTCAGGGGGTCGAGCTTGTCGAGACCTCACAGACGAGTTGCTCGCGCCCGAGGTCTCGACGACGCCGACGGCTGCGCCGCGCGGCTGCTCGACCCCCTGAAGTACGGGCGTAGTTCGCTCTTCGTAAATCTCATTCAGTCGCCCGGTCAGTCGCTCGGCCAGCCGCCGCGAGTTTGCAAAGACGATCGTCGACCGGTGCTCGAGGATCAGGTCGACGATGCGTTCCTCGACGTGCGGCCAGATCGAGCCCTGCTGCGGCGCGCCATCCGATGCACCTTCGAACGGCGCGGCCGTGCCCAGCTCGGACATGTCATCGACCGGGACAACCACGGTGAGGTCGAACTTCTTGGTTGACTTCGGCGCGACGATCGTGACCGGTGCCCGACCGCCGAGGAAGCGGGCGACCTCTTCACGCGGACGAACCGTCGCGGAAAGCCCAATGCGCTGCGCGGGTTTCGGAAGCAAGGCATCCAGTCTCTCAAGCGAGACCGCGAGGTGTGCGCCGCGTTTGG
>DASXNG010000261.1:0-14775 GCA_036495225.1 Galbitalea sp. | reverse complement strand
CACCTTCGCTAGCGTGCTCACACAGGTCCAGAGCGAAAGGGAGACCGTGAAATGACGGATGTCACCCCACCGATGACCGCGCCGCTGACGCTTCTGGGCGACCCTGCCGCCGCCGTGTGCGACGGTGACTTCTGCGAAATCCCAGCCCACCACGAGCAGTCGATCGTGAACCGACGGCTGGACGACGACCGCATCTAGCGCAACTCCCGCCGCACGTGCTGGTGTTTCCGTGACCTAGCAGCAGTCACCTCGCTGTGGTGTGCGAATTTTCAGGAATTCGGTGGGAGTTGAACGAGCCAATCCGCGTCGTTCCGCGACGTGGAGCTGCCGCTAGTTACAAGATTCCTGAAAATTCGAACAGGGGACGGGATGCGCGCCGCCCGCGCCCGGTAGCAGGTAGCCGCCGCGGCGTCAGTCCGTGATGTCCGCCACGGTCGCGTCGAGTCCCGCGATGAGCGCGCGGCCATCGACCAGCAGGCTCCAGCCGTGCTCGCCTGCGCCGAGCGCCACCTGCCCGGAAATGCGCGAATCGGCGAACACGGGCCACGCGGCCGCGCTTCCGAGCGGAACGATCGTCCCGCGCTCGTACCCTGTCGCTTCGAGGGCGACGGATGCCTCTGGCAGCCTCAGCTTGTTGACTCCGACGACCGCGCGCAGCTTGGCCCACGAGATCTGGCGGTCACCCGGGACGAGAGCGAACAGGAAGGTCCCGTCGTGCCGCTTCACGACCAGCGTCTTGACGATTCGCGACGGCGGGATACCAAGCATCTCGGCCGCTTCTTCGAGCGAGTTCGCCGCCGCTCGCGACACGAATTCGACGGGGATGCCCCGCTCTGCAGCATCCGCCGCGACGCGTTCGCGACCGTTCAGTTCACTCAATGTATGACCAACTACTGGACAGCGGCGAGCCGCCGCCGTTCCGCCTGCAGCGCCTCAAGGTACGCGTCGCGGTCGAAGCGCAGGGTGACGTCGGGTGTAAATGGTGCAGGAACCCAGGGCTCGACTTGCTCCGCCACGTCTGCCGCCCCCGACTTTTTCCAGAAGGGCGTCAGCTTGGGGGCCTGTCCTTCGTCGAATTGCTCGAATCCGATTGCCGACCACAGCACCGCGTTGCCCTGGATGCTGAGTGTCGCGCCGAGGAGCACGCCGCAGGTTCCGTCGAGGCATGCATCGCAATACCCGATCGCGACCCGGCCTTCGCGAAGCGCATCATCCTTCGGCCCTCCGAGGAGGGCTCGCAGGTACGCGGCGGGGGTGATGGTGCCTGTGTGTCCCTCGACCAGCGGCGTGGATTGCTCCACTGGCGCGCCGACTCGGGCAGCCAGGTAGTTGCCCAGTAACTGTCCGTTGATGGTGATTTGTCGACTCGCATACTCGCCAGGGCCCCAGGCTGACTTGCGTTCGACTCCCAGATCTACGAATTGGATCACATCAAGCGGTGGGGCTTCGACCATGCAGTCACTCACTTTCTGGGAGAATTGTCCGGATGCCAATTCTCGCCGTTCAAGACGCGGCACAGCCAATCGCCGCGCGAAGTGTTACAAGTATGCTGAAAATCGGCCCGCTTGCGTTGGATGTGCCCGTAATTTTGGCGCCAATGGCTGGTATCACGAACACAGCTTTTCGGCGTCTGTGCCGTGAGTATGGCGCCGGGCTGTACGTCAGCGAGATGATCACAAGCCGCGCGCTGGTTGAGCGTACCCCGGAAAGCATGCGGCTGATCCGTCACCACGAGTCTGAGACGGTGCGCAGCATCCAGCTTTACGGCGTCGACCCCAAGACGGTTTCTGAGGCGGTGACGATGCTCGTCGCGGAGGATCGCGCCGATCACATCGATCTGAATTTCGGATGCCCCGTGCCGAAGGTGACCCGCAAGGGCGGCGGCGCTGCCCTTCCATGGAAGACGCAACTCTTCCGCGAGATCGTGGAAGGCGCGGTGAAGGCGGCGGGCGATATCCCGCTCACGATCAAGATGCGCAAGGGCATCGATTCTGATCACCTCACCTACCTCGAGGCTGGCCGCGTCGCAGAGGGCGCCGGTGTCGCGAGCATCGCGCTGCACGCCCGAACGGCCGCGGAGTTCTACTCGGGCACGGCCGATTGGTCGGCGATCGAGAAGCTGAAGAATGAGATCACGAGCGTTCCGGTGCTTGGCAACGGCGACATCTGGAGCGCGGATGACGCGTTGCGCATGGTCCGCGAGACGGGGGCCGACGGGGTTGTCGTGGGTCGCGGATGCCTCGGACGACCGTGGCTGTTCGGGGACCTGAGTGCGGCGTTTGCGAGTCGCCCGTCGAGAACCTCAGGCACCGCGAGTACCTCAGCGACCGCACACATCCAACCCTCCCTCGGCGAGGTCGCAACTGCCTTCCGCCGCCACGCCGAGTTGCTAGTCGAGTTCTTCGACGGTGACGAGGATCGTGCGTGCCGCGACATCCGTAAGCATGTCGCTTGGTATTTCAAGGGTTACGCGGTTGGTGGGGAGTTGCGCGCGAGCCTTGCCACGGTGCAGTCGCTCGCGATGATGGACGACCTGCTCGGGCAGCTCGACTGGTCTCAGCCGTACCCAGGTCAGGACGCAGAGGGTCAGCGCGGCCGCGCCGGAACCCCGAAGCAGCCTTCACTGCCGTACGGATGGCTGGACAGCCGTGAACTGCAGGAGACACACCGGGCCGAGCTGACTGAGGCGGAGCTGCACCATAGTGGCGGCTAGCTACGCTCCGGCGGACGCCGAGCGTTGGTACCCAGAGGAGCATTCGAGCCGCCGCAGCGACTTCGCCCGCGATCGCGCTCGGCTGCTGCACTCGAGCGCCTTGCGTCGGTTGGCGGCAAAGACGCAGGTGTTGAGTCCGGCGGCTGGGCTCGACTTCGCCCGCAACCGGCTCACACACTCGCTCGAGGTCGCGCAGATCGGTCGCGAGCTCGCGGACAGTCTCGGTCTCGACCCCGACGTCGTTGACACCGCCTGTCTCGCGCACGACCTCGGGCACCCGCCGTTCGGACACAACGGCGAACGCGCGCTCAGCGAGTGGTCGTTGGACATTGGCGGCTTCGAGGGCAATGCCCAGACTCTGCGGTTGTTGACGCGGATCGAGCCGAAAGTGTTCGGTCCGGATGGCAGAAGCTACGGGCTGAACCTGACTCGAGCGAGTCTTGACGCGAGCTGCAAGTACCCGTGGCCGGAGGCCGACGGCATCCCGGATCCGAGTGGTCGGAGCAAGTTCGGTTTCTACGCAGACGACATCGCGGCCTTCGAGTGGCTGCGTGCCGGGGCGCCGCCGCTGCAGCGATGCATCGAGGCACAAGTGATGGACCTGTCGGACGACATCGCCTACTCGGTGCACGACTTCGAGGATGCCGTGGTCGGCGGCTATATCGATGTCGCGTCGTTGAGCGCCAGGACGAACCACTCGGAACTCGTCGATTCGATGTTCGAGTGGATCGGCGGAGAGCACGACCACGATCAGTTGATCGCCGCCTTCGATCGGCTGGACAACCTCGACGTGTGGCTCGACCGCTGGGATGGCAGCCGCGTGACGCAGGGGCGGCTGAAGAACCTCACCAGCCAGCTGATCGGGCGCTTCCTCGGAGCTGCGGTCACCGCCACGCGCGCGGCGTACCCGCAGGAGTCGCTCATCCGATTTTCGGCGAACGTCGTCGTGCCGACCGACATTCAGGCGGAGATTGCCGTACTGAAGGGCATCGTCGCAGCGAACGTCATGTCGACGAACGCGCGGCGCCCCTTGTACGCGCAGCAACGGTCGATCCTTACCGAGCTGGCATCTGTGCTGTGGTCGACCGGGCCGGAGAACCTCGATCCGGGGTTCGCGGGGGACTGGCACACCGCGGGCTCGGACGCCGCACGCAAGCGCGTCATCGTCGACCAGGTCGCTTCGCTGACGGATCAGTCCGCGATGGCGTGGCACGAGCGACTGGTGCGCTGAGCGCCTTCCTTCGCCACGGCGGGCCCCTCCGCGAGGTACCTACCCGCGGCATGCGGTGCACAGCCGCGGCGCGGCGGGGCGCCCAACCGTAGAATCGTGACCGTGGCAGGCCTGATCCGACGAAGCGACATCGACGAGGTTCGGTCACGCACCAACATCGCCGACATCGTCGGGGACTACGTCACCCTCAAGAACGCCGGCGTGGGTTCGATGAAGGGCTTGTGCCCGTTTCATGAGGAGCGCAGTCCCAGCTTCCACGTCCGTCCGCAGGTCGGTTTTTACCACTGCTTCGGTTGTGGTGAGGGCGGCGACGTCTTCACGTTCCTGCAGAAGATGGACCACATCACCTTCTCGGAGGCCGTCGAGCGTATGGCCGCCCGCATCGGTTATGAACTCCACTACGAGGACGGCGGCCAAGCGAGCGACCACGGCGCTCGTGCGCGCATCCTCACAGCGAACAAGGCCGCAGAAGACTTCTTCGTCGAGCAACTGAAGACCAAGGAGGCGGAGCCCGGCCGCAAGTTCCTGGGCGAGCGCGGTTTCGACTCGAGTGCCGCCGAGCGGTTTGGTATCGGGTTCGCGCCGAGGGGCGGCGCGCTCGGCAAGCACCTCAAGACCCTCGGATACTCCGAGCAGGAGCTGGTCGATGCCGGCCTGCTGGGCCGCGGCGACCGCGGCGACGTGTACGACCGCTTCCGCGGCAGGCTGGTGTGGCCGATCCGCGACATCACGGGCCAGACGCTCGGCTTCGGTGCGCGAAAGCTGCTGGATGACGACCAGGGCCCCAAATACCTCAACACTCCCGAGACGGCGGTTTACCACAAGAGCCAGGTGCTCTACGGTCTCGACCTCGCCCGCAAAGACATTTCGCGGAGCCGCCAGGTGGTTGTCGTCGAGGGATACACCGACGTCATGGCGTGCCATCTGGCGGGCGTCACGACGGCGGTCGCCACCTGCGGCACCGCGTTCGGGGTCGACCACATCAAGATCGTCCGCCGCGTGATCGGCGATGTCGACAACGCTGACACGTCCGGCACCGGCGAGGTGGTCTTCACTTTCGATCCGGATGAGGCCGGCCAGAAGGCCGCGAGCCGCGCCTTCAGCGAGGAGCAGCGCTTCGCCGCGCAGACCTTCGTCGCGGTGGCCCCGGACAACCTCGACCCGTGCGACCTGCGACTCAACCGAGGGGATGACGCCGTCCGGAGGCTCATCAAGACGAGGCGCCCGATGTTCGAGTTCATGATCCGCAGGCATCTGGCGAGCCACAACCTGGAGACCGTGGAGGGACGCGTCGCCGCGCTCCGCGAGGCAGCGCCGGTCGTTGCGGGAATTCGTGATCAGTCGTTGAGCGTCGGCTACGCCCGCAATCTGGCCGGATGGCTCGGGATGGACCCAGCCGAGGTGACTCGAGCCGTGAACGCCGCCCGCAAGAACGCCCCAGCGAAGACGTCGGAGCGGCCGCGAGAAGCGAACCGGCAGCCAGAAGTAAGTGAGGACCGGGCCGCGGAGTTCTCCCTGACCGATCTGCCGGTTGACCCGCCAACCCGGCAGGAACGTGACGCGCTAATGGCGATCCTGCAGCATCCATCCGCCGTTGGGCGTGAACTGGTTGGCCGGGTTTGTCAGGTGAGGTTCCAGAATCGCACCCTCGCGGTCGTGCGTGACTCGATCGCGGTGAACGCGGACGACATGGACGCGCCCGACTGGGTTGCGAGGATCACGAACGACGTTCCGCCGTCGCTCGCCGGCTTCGTGCAGCAGCTCGCCGTCGCGCCGATCCTTGAGCGCGAAGACCGCATTCCGACCTACTGCGTTCGTCTGGCCCGCGACCTGATCGTGCGCGACCTCGTGCAGCGCAAGGCGGAACTGCTCGGTGCGATGCAGCGTGTCGACAAGGTGGCCGAGCCGGAAAAGTACCGCGAACTGCAGGAGCAGTCTGCAAGCGTCGAGTACGAACGACAAAGACTTCGAGAAGACTGAGAACTAATCCGTTTTCGGTCGGAGCGGGATCCGATCGACTGTAGATTTGTAGTTCACGAGTCGCGGATTCTGTAGGATTCCGCCCGCCAGTAAGGAGCAAGCCGGTGACCAGCGCGCAGGCTCTCCCTCCGCCGGAGGACTCGTCGAGGCCGATCGCCGTTCGCGCCGATGACCTCTCGATTCGGTACGAATCGCTGCGAGCGGGCACGTTCCATGCGGTCAACGGCGTGTCCTTCGAAATTCCGCAGGGCGAGATTCTCGCGGTCATCGGTGAGTCGGGCTCGGGCAAGAGTTCGCTGGCCAAGGCCGTCGCCGGCCTCGCAGGAGTCGGCGGTGCGAGTCCGGTGATTTCCGGCGGATCGCTGACGGTGTTCGGCACGTCGCTGCGCGGGATGTCACAGCGCAAGCGCGACCGCCTGTCGATCAAGATCGGGTACGTTCCCCAGGATGCCGGTGCCGCCCTGGATTCGCGCCTCACGGTCGGCGAGAACGTCGCGGAGCCGATCTACTCCCGCGACCCCAACTTCGACCAGCTGCAGGCGGGCATAGCAGTCGCGACCGTGATCGACGCCGTGCGTCTCCCGCTGACCACGATGAACAGCTACCCGCACGAACTCAGCCGTGGACAGCGCCAGCGCGTCGCGATCGCGCGTGCGCTCATCCTTGAACCGCAGTTGCTGGTGGCGGATGACCCGACGGCGGGCATCGACGCGACGGTCCGCGGAACGATTCTCGACATCATCCGCGATCTCCATCAGGACCGTTCCTTCTCCGCCATGATCGTCAGCCACACGATCAGCGAGGTTCGTCGTTTCAGCGACAGGGTCGCAGTGATGCACAAAGGCTTCATTGTCGGAATCGGCGGCGTGGATGAGGTGCTCGATTCGCCCCAGCACGAGTATGTTGAGGGCTTGGCGAAGGCGCTGCACGATCTAAAAATCGCGGAGGAAATGGGTGTCAGCTAGCAGGATCTGGGTTGGCGGCTACACGCAAGACATGAACGGTTCCGCCGAGGGCATCGGACTCCTGCGGGTCGCGGCCGACGGATCGCTCGAAGACCACGGGGTCGCTGCTGCGGCGGATTCCCCGTCGTACCTGACCAGATTCGGCGACATGCTGTACGCAGCGGGGGAGGGCGCCAAGACGGTCTCCGGGTATCGCGTCCTCGACGATGAGCTTCATTTTGCGGGCGTTCAGGATGTCGCGGGCGAATACCCGTGCAGCCTGGCGGTTCTCGGTGACGGTGCGCTGCTCGCGGTGGCCTGCTACGGCAACGGGGTGATTGACGTTCATCCGCTCGGGCCGGATGGGCACCCACTGAAGACAGGGCAGACGCTGAGGGGTGAGGGCAAGGGTTCCCGCATCAACCAGGATGGCCCGCACGCGCACGACATCCTGCAGGTGGATGCTTCGACCGTACTCACCACGGATCTGGGCACCGACGACGTCTACGTGCACGCGCTAGACGGGGATTTGCTGGCGCGCATCGGTTCCGTCAAGCTGCCGACCGGGTCCGGGCCGAGAGACCTGTTTCTGCACCCGTCCGGTGTCGTGTGGGTTCTCGCCGAACTCAGCAACGAGTTGTACGTACTTGAGCGCGGCGCCGCGGGTTTCGCTGTAGCCGCATCCGTTCCCCTGCCTGGATCGGAGGAGGGCGATCACGCCGCCGCGATCGCGCTGAGCGACGACGGTCGCTACGCATATGTCGGCTTGCGTGGCACCGATCGCGTGTCGGTTCTGGCGGTGTCATCCGATGGGCGCACGCTGACGCCGGTCGGGTCTGTCGGATGCGGCGGGGGCTGGCCGCGCCACCTCGTCATTGATGGACCGTACCTGCGTGTTGCGAACCAACTGACGAACCAGGTCGTGACGTTCACTCTCGCTGACGACGGTCTTCCGGTGAAGCACAGCACCCTTGTGGTGCCTTCACCGACGTACCTCCTCGTCGACTGACCCGGGCCCCGGGCGTCGCCACGCCGGGCGGGGAGGCATTTCGGAATTCTCGATTTGGTGGGGGGCGAAGGTTTGGTAAAGTATCAAAGCTGTTCCACCATTCCTCGATAGCTCAATTGGCAGAGCATCGCACTGTTAATGCGGCGGTTCTTGGTTCGAGTCCAAGTCGGGGAGCTAAGCGCCCAATCCTCCACGGTTGGGCGCTTTCACTTTAAGCAGCACCGCTACTCCCCAGGGAGTACGCCAGCCGCTCCACCCAGCGGATGCCTCTGGGAGCCGTGTCCGCGTACGATCGGACTCATGCAGGAGCCCGGGTCGTATGGCGGCGGCCCTCCACCGGGCGCGCACTGGCACGGCCAGTGGTGGGATCGATCCCAGAGCGAGCACGCTCGGAGGAGGCGTCTGCTGCTCCCGGTCATCATTTCGCTGATCGTCCAGCTGCCTTCCGTGTTCTTTACAATCGGCCCGGACCGCCGCCCGACCCTGCTCCACCTGCCGCCCGAGCAGTTCTGGCCTTCGCTGTTTCTGGCGCTCGTCGGCCCGATTGCGCTCCTCGGCGCGAGACGATTTCCGGGGCCGGTCGTCGCGATTGTCGCCGTCGCGAGCGGGATCGACCTTTTCGTCGTAAGTCCCGATCAGGCGCCGGTCGCCGTCTCCCTCGCGTTTGCGATCGTCGGCGCTGTCGCCCGCGGCGCGCGCGTATGGGCGTGGATCTCGGTCGGCACGGTCTGGGCGCTGACTGTCACGGGTTCGATCATCCTTGGCTCGTCCTGGTCGCCGGCCCGGATCGCGGTCACGACTCTCGCCATCCTGATCCTGTTCGGGCTGGGTGAGGGGCTTCGCACCCGCGCGGAACGTTTCGCGCAGGTTGCCCGCATCCGCGCACAGCGCCGACAGAGCGAAGTGCAGGCGGAGCGCGTGCGTATTGCCCGCGAGCTGCATGACGTCCTCGCGCATTCGCTCAGCCAGATCAATGTGCAGGCCGGCGTTGGCCTCCACCTCATGGATGCCCACCCTGACAAGGCGCGCGAAGCGCTCGCCAGCATCAAGGAGACCAGTAAGTCGGCGCTGGATGAGGTGCGCTCGGTGCTGGGCGTTCTCCGCTCGGAGGGAGGGGCGACGGATGACGCGCCTCTCGTCCCTGAGCCGGACCTGACCCGCCTCGACTGGCTTGCGGCGTCGGTCAGCACCCAGGGCGTCGAGGTCACGTTGAACCGTGCACCCGCGAACGTTCCGCAGGCCGCCCAGCTCGCGATGTTCCGCATCGTTCAGGAGTCCCTCACGAACATCGTGCGTCATGCGCATGCGACGAAGGCGCACATCGAACTCGGCGAGCGGGAGGGTTTCTACGAGGTTGTCATTACCGACAACGGAACGGCCCCGATCCCGTCCGGTGAAACGGAGGGTCGTGGCCTCCTCGGCATGCGCGAACGTGCCGAACTGCTCGGCGGCACCCTCGAAACCGGCCGGGCGGAGGGTGGCGGTTTCCGCGTGGCGGCCCGAATCCCGATGCGGGTGAGGCAGGTGCAGTCATGATCCGAGTTGCCATCGCCGATGACCAGGGGCTGATCCGGGCCGGGTTCCGCAGCCTGCTCGAGGACGAGCCCGACATAGAAATCGTCGGAGAGGCCGGCACCGGCAATGAGATCGTCGCGCTCGTAAAGATCGAGCGCCCCGATGTCGTCCTCATGGACATCCGGATGCCGGACGGCGACGGCCTCTGGGCGACGGGCCAGATCGTCGCGGACCCGAAACTCGCTGGCACGCACATCGTGATCGTCACCACTTTCGAACTGGACGAGTACGTGGGCCAGGCCATTCGCGCCGGGGCGAGCGGGTTCCTCGTCAAGGACACAGAACCCGTCGAACTGATCCGCGCCGTGCGCGTCGTCGCGGGGGGCGACGCCCTTCTGAGCCCCAGCGTCACCAGGCGGCTCCTTGAGCGCGTGGCCATCGACTGGAAGGATGCCCCCGACACGACCCAGCTCCGCACGCTCACCGACCGTGAGCGCGAGGTTCTGGGACTTGTCGGCCAGGGTCTCACGAACGAGGAGATCGGCCGCGAGCTCTTTCTCAGCCCGCTGACGGCGAAGACTCACGTCAGTCGCATCATGGCGAAGCTCACCGCGAGAGATCGCGTGCAACTCGTCGTCATCGCCTACGAGACCGGTCTCGTGAAGGCCGGCTGGCTGTAGGGAGTAGCTGGCTGCTCGCGCCTGCTCCGAAGGGAGTACGAGAGAGAATCCGCCGGGCAGATTCGCCGGAAGACGGATGCGACGAAGCTCAAGTTATGAGGCCCAGCCGGGGCCTCCTAACCAAAGGATTTCACCGTGTTCTCACCTCTCGCTGCCGTTGTCCCGGTCATTCACGGGGGCTTCTTTTTCTGGCCGTTCTTCATCATCGGCCCGATCTTCTTCATCTTGTTCGTCCTGTTCATCATCTTCGTGGTCGTGGGAGTCGGCGGTCGCCGTCGCCGGATGGCTCGCTGGGGCTATGGGCCGTGGAATGGCAACGGCAGCCCCGCGCGGGGTGCCGAGTCGACGCTCGCCGAGCGTTTTGCCCAGGGCGACATCGACGAGAAGGAGTACCGCGCTCGCCTCGAGGTGCTGCGCGCCAACGACGTTTCCCAGCAACCGTCCAACTAGCCCTTTACCGTAAGGCGGTAGTCTCCCTCTGGGTCTTTTCGGCCCGGAGGGAGACTTTTTGTCGTGACGATCGATACCCAGCAGGCGCTGATGTTCGCGTTCGGCGCCCTCGCAGTGCTCGCGATAGTGTTCCTCATCCTGTGGCTGACGACCGCCGCCGGACGCCGCAAGCAGAGCCGCCTGCGGCTTGAGGCCGAGCGCGAGCACGTCGAACTTCGGCTCTCACTGGACGAGCAAACGGCACGCCTTCGCATCGTTCGCGAACTGCACGAGGTCGCCATCCATTCGGTCACGGTCATGATCAGCCAGGCCGACGGCGCGAAGTACACCGCGGAACAGGATCCGGCAGCGGCGGTTCGAGCGATCGCGGTCATCGCCGAGGTGGCTCGCAACACCCTGGCCGACCTGAGACGTGTCATGACCGTCGTGCACGAGGGCGAGGTGGATGTCGCGCCGCAGCTCCGGGTCAACTCGGAGCAGGATCTCTTCGAAATCATGCGCTCCGCTGGTCTCGAGATCGAATTCGAGGAAACGGGCGAGCGGTTTGACCTGCGCGAGGGCGCAGAACTGGCGATCTACAGCATCCTTCAGGAGGCGTTGGCGAACGCGCTCGAGTTTGGCGGCGAGGGCACGCAGGTTCACGTCACCTACAACTGGACAGACGAGGGACTACAGCTCAAGGTCGACGACGATGGCGTGCGGGCGAGCAGTCGGCGCGAGGGGCTCGACCCCAATCGTGTCGCACGGCAGCGGGTCTACAGCGTCGACGACGACCTCGATGCGCTGACCGAGGCCGCGACCGGTCCCGGCATCACCGAAATGCGTGAACGCGCTGCGCTGTTCGGTGGAGTCTTCAGCGCCACGTCCGTTCCGGGGGTCGGGTTTTCGATCTCGGCGGTCTTTCCGACGCTCAAGTACCACAACGGAATTCACGGCGTGAACCTCGATGAGGCGCAGCGCTAGACCGCTCCTGCCTAGTCTTCTAGGTGGTCAACTCCCGGGAGCCAGCTCTGGTCGGGGACACCCCAGCCCCTCTTTCGAAGTGCCTTCGCGATCGCTTTGGCGTGACCGTACTCGAGACGATCCGCGTACAGGATTCCGTCGAGATGGTCGTATTCGTGCTGGAAAATCCGGGCAAGCCAGCCAGATGCCACAATCTCGAAATCTGTGCCGTCCAAGTCGGTCCCACGAAGGATGGCGCGGTCCGCGCGTCGCAGTGGAAAGCGCTCTCCGGGAATGGAGAGGCACCCCTCGGACTCGTGGTCTTCATCCGCTTCACCGAGGGCCGTTGTGCTGATCCACAGCTCCGGATTAATGGCTGTTCCCCGCCAGGTCACTCCGTCGTCGTCGGTCCAGTTGTAGACGAACAGGCGCAGTGGAACGCCCACCTGGGGCGCGGCGAGCCCGACCCCGGGCGCAGCAGCCATCGTGTCAAACATGTCGGAGACGAGCGTCTCCAGCGTTGCGTCGAATTTGGTGACCTCGGCCGCCGGAGCGTGCAAGACGGGATCGCCGGAGATTCGGATGGGGAGTACGGCCATTTAGACAGATTATCGGCCTGTCGACCGGTAGATTCATCGGGTGCCTCTGTCCATTGCGCTCGACTCCGCGACGCATCTGACGACGCTTACCCCGTACCAGGCCATTGGCATCCCGATTGCGCTGCTTGGGGCGATCTTTTTGGCGGTAGGTGCGCAGTTGCAGCATCGTGGCGTCCAGAAGGTTGACGCGGACACCCCGCCCGAAAATCGCGCCGGGCTCAACGTCAAGCAGCTCCTCCTGCTGCTGCGGCGTCCGTCCTGGGTCATCGGCGCCGTTCTGCTGTTCCTCGCGATTGTGTTGCAGCTCATCAGCCTGGTTTTCGCTCCGCTGACCGTCGTGCAGCCGCTCGGTGTGCTCGCGCTCGTGATTACGTCGATACTGAACGCTCGAGTCAGCCACATCCCGCTTGATCGGCCGCACATTTGGGCGATCGTCTGGTGCGTCGCTGGCGTCGGAATCTTCGTCACCATCGCCGCGATCTACACGAAGTCGCCGCCGATCACCGATAGGCAGCTGGTGATCGTGCTGATCATCCTCGGCGCGGTCATCCTGGTCTTCGCATTGCTCTTCGTGTTCTTCCGCAAGAAGTTCAACATGGTCTTCTACATCGTCGGCGCCGGCGTGCTCTTCGGTTTTGTCGCGACGCTTGCGAAGGTCGACATCGACCGCATCCACACGATCATCATCGACGACTTCAAATTTGAGCCGGGCGACGGTCTCACGATCGTGTGCCTCGCGGGGCTGGCGATCGCCGGCCTGCTCGGATCGTATTTCGTTCAGAACGCGTACGCGTCGGGACCTCCCGACCTGGTCGTGGCTGGGCTTACGGTCATCGATCCACTGGTCGGGGTTACGATCGGTATTGCGGTGCTCGGGGAGGCGGCCGGGGCACCGGTTTGGGCTGCCATAGTCATGGTGCTTTCTGGCGCGTTGGCGATCTTCGGGGTATTCTCGCTCGCGCGTCATCATCCGCAGATTCAGCGCTAGGGTACGGTGGTTGTAGCTTTCCGCTGGACGACGTAGCCATGGGCAGACGCCTGGCGCGACACACACAAGGGAACCCCCAACTTGACTGACGCCCCCCAGAGCGCCGACACACCACCACGGCCGCTCAAGATCGTCATTGGCGCAGATACCTTTGCGCCGGAGATCAACGGCTCCGCAACCTTCGCTGCGAGCCTCGCCGGCGGCATGGCCGCGCGCGGCCACGAAGTGCACATTGTTGCGCCGGCCGGGCACCGCCACGGACACGGAACCTTCATGGAGGAACACGGTGGACAACTCGTCACCGTGCACCGGCTCTGGAGCTGGCGTTACCGACCACACCCGTGGCTGCGCTTTGCGTTGCCGTGGCGTATCCAGGCCAACAGCGCGCGAATTCTGGATGCAGTGAAGCCGGATGTCGTGCACTTCCAGTCCAACATTGTGGTCGGTCGCGGGTTGTCGAAGCAGGCGTTGAAACGGCGCATCAGGCTAATCGCCACCAACCACGTGATGCCCGAGAATCTTCTCGAGTTCAGTCTCGTTCCGCGCTTCCTGCAGGGCATCGTCGTGTGGTGGTCCTGGTGGGACGCCGGACGCATCTATGGTCGTGCGGAGCGGGTTTCGACGCCGACGCGCCGCGCAGCCGACTACCTCGAGGCTCACACCAAGCTGAAGGGTGTGCTCGCGATCTCCTGCGGCCTGGACGCGAGCGTGTACACGCCCAGTTTCGAGCCGCGCAAGTCGAACAAGATCGTTTTCGTCGGCCGGGTTACGGGTGAGAAGCAGATCGACAAGCTCGTCAAGGCGTTCGCTCTGCTGGATCCATCGCTGGATGCGACGCTCGAAATCGTCGGCGGTGGAGAGCTCGTGCTCGAGCTCAAGTCACTTGCCGAGTCGCTGGGCGTCGCCGACCGCACAACTTTCTCTGGCTACGTCACGAACGAGTACTTGCGCAGCACCCTCACGGAGGCATCGGTTTTTGCGATGCCATCGATCGCGGAGCTGCAGAGCATCGCAACAATGGAAGCCCTCGCATCCGGCCTGCCGGTCGTCGCTGCCAACGCGATGGCGCTGCCGCACCTCGTGCACGACGGCGAAAACGGTTACCTCTTCGAGCCCGGTGACGTCGACGAGTTCGCGGCAAGGCTCACGGATGTCCTCACCCTGCCGGACGACGAGTTGCAGGCCTTCAAGCGCGAGAGCCTGAAAATCGTCGAGGCGCACGACATCAACCGCACCCTGGCGACCTTCGAGGAGCTCTACCGCGGACACAACGTCGTCGAGCCGCTGGTCGAGGCGTCGCTGCCCATCCGACAGATCATCCGCAACCGCATCGCGAAGGTGCGTGCCCGCCACTAGCTCTGTAGTTGGTCGAGTAGCGCAGCGCCGGAGGAGCGAGACCGGGGTTTGAGTGCCGCGTTCTTCTGTAGTTGGTCGAGTAGCGCAGCGCCGTAGGCGTTTCGCGTAGCGAGACCGGGGCTTGAGTGCCGCGTTCTTGTGTTGTTGGTCGAGTAGCGCAGCGCCGGAGGCGTTTCGCGTAGCGAGACGGGGCTTGAGTGCCGTGTTCTTCTGTTGTTGGTCGAGTAGCGCAGCGCCGGAGGCGCTTCGCGTAGCGAGACGGGGCTTGAGTGCCGCGTTCTTCTGTTGTTGGTCGAGTAGCGCAGCGCCGTAGGCGTTTCGCGTAGCGAGACCGGGGGTTGAGTGCCGCGCTCTTGTGTAGTTGGTCG
>DASXNG010000260.1:0-2694 GCA_036495225.1 Galbitalea sp. | reverse complement strand
CGAACCTGCTCTGGCATCCCATCAAGGGTTAGTTGCCACCGAGAGAGGGCATCGCGCGTCGGTCGAGAACTTCGATCACGGCGCGATGTGCCTCGAGGATGGCCGCGTCGGTGTGCGGGCTCGCGGCTGCATCGGCGTTGGCGATCGAAATGAGACCGAAGGGCTGACGTGCGATTACGTTAGGTCGGTTCGGGCTCGAGGTGAAGACCCAGTCGAGAGGATCGTAGAGACTGTTGTATGAATACGCGTAGCCGTGTGGCCAGCGATTGACGGTGATTGCAAGTATGTCGTTCGCGGCGTCGAAGCCGCCGGGCCCGAGTACTCGCGTGAGCTGCTCCCGGATACTTCGCTCGAATGTCTCGAAAGAGGTGGCGAGCAGCTCGGCTCTGCCGAGCCGATGTTGCATCTTGATGGGTTGTCCGGGCACGCACGGGGTGCGCTCCATGTGCACGACGACCGGCTCGTCCGGGGATTGCGGATGTTTCAGGTCGCCGAGCGACACGGCCTCCGCGAGCGACACTTCCGAGTGGTACATGCCGGGCGTGTTGATATGACTCACGCCGAGCTTGTGAAAGCTGCGCCAGTTGCGCAGGGCGACGCTCGTGTAGACGATGGGCCGCTTGACGTTGAAGGCGAGCGCTTCTTTCTGGGCCGTCGGCAGAGTCGGCACCAGATAGGGAATGAACATGTTCCAGCAGGCCATCACGCAGGCGCGTCCCCGGACGCGATAGGTCTTTCCGTCGCGAACGTAGGCAAGCTTCACTTCGCGGGCGCGTGCGGAGTCACCGTCATGCTCGACCTGCACGACAGTGCTGTTCAACCGAATGCGGGCCGGCTGGTTCTCCCTGTCGAGCAGTGAGTAGTCCACTCTCGCGGCACCGACGTCTTCCATCGTGCTTCCCGGAATGGCCGCGGGGATCAGCGAGCGGACCAGGAGGCGGGCTACCGTGGCATTGCCGTCGGGAAAGTGGATTTCGCCGCCACCGCCTTCCATCCGTTGCCGGCCGTGTTGGCCGCCCGGTAGATCCTCCAATGTGCCCTTTGGCGGAGGCTGCAGGCCCAGCCCGTCGAAGCCGGGCAGACCGTCGTTCCACGCGAACAATGCCGGCACCGCGTCCGGTCCCGCGCAGTACCACCCTTCCGTCGCCCGGGCGAAAATCCACAGTAGGGAGGGGTCGACCTTCGCCACCTTCAGGAGGTAATCGTGATAGCTCATGCGAGCGAGCTGCAGCTTTTTGTCCGTCTCGCCCAGGCCCGGCAGGTAATCGGGCTGGCGGGGATCGTAGAGGCGTTGCAGGTCGCGCTTTGCAGCCGCCGTCAAAGGACTCTGGCTCAAGAATTTCGCAGAAAAGCCACTCCCATCCTCAGGCGAGCCGACCAGCAGTCGATCGTGGCCCCAGGTCTCGCGATCGAAGAAATAGGCCTCGCGCAGGCCGAGCGAATCGTACAGGGCGTGGTTCTTCAGGTTCGCGGCTTCATAGCGGGGCAGATCGATCCCGATGTCACGCAGCAGCTCCTGCGCCGGCGCGTTATAACGCAGTGGCGACTCGATGTTGAGCGTGCCGCCGTTGAGTGCCATGAGTCGTCCCTGGTACTCGAACTCGTTGCGCTTCGCGTGACCGCCGAAGTCGTCGTGATTGTCGAGCACCAGTACGCGGGCATTGCCGCCCATTCTTTTCAGGAAGAAGTAGGCCGCGGAAAGGCCGCTGATGCCACCGCCGACGACGACCAGGTCATACGACTCGTTGGAGTCGAGCGCCGCGCTGAGATCCCAGGCGCGCGCGTCGCGCACCTCGTGTGCTACCTCGAAGGATCCGGGGTGGCTGCCGCGCATGCCGGTGCGTCGGGGTGGATAGGGGTCGAGGGGTGGGGCGACGCTGCCCGAAGCCCCGAAGGCCGATCCGGAGCTCCCGGCGAGCATCGCGCCGGTGAGTGCGATGCCGACTCCATTGACGAAGTCGCGCCGCGTGATCGGAAGATGCATTCCAAGCTGGTGATCTTTGCTGCTCATCGTCCTACCCGGCACGCCCGTGCTCTTGTCGTTGCGTCGTATCGAATATCGATACGACGGTATCGAGACGTCGGGACGACTCTAAGACCGGGAGCGGGTATCCGTCAACGCAGCGCTGCGACGAGCTCGCGCACGAGCCGCGGGCCTTGATAGATCATGCCCGTATAGAGCTGGATGAGGTCTGCACCAGCCTGCCGCAACTGTCTGGCATCCGCAGCCGACGCTACACCCCCGACGCCGATGATGGGCAGCGTGGGACCGAGGGTTTCTCTTAGAACCCGAATGGCCGCGCATGACTTCGCAAACAGCGGGCGGCCGCTCAGCCCGCCAGTTTCGCTCGCCAGCGCGTGTCCGGAGACGCTCTCACGCGTGATGGTCGTGTTGGTTGCGATGATCCCGGCTACCGGCACGGAGGCCGCCGCCTTGGCACTTTTGCGGAGCTCGTCGTCGGTCAGGTCCGGTGACAGCTTCACCAGGAGTGGGACGCGTCGCGAGTGCCGGCTCTCCAACAGGCGCGATTCCTCCAGAATCCCCGACAGCAGCGGTGCGAGATGATCGGCGTCCTGAAGCGATCTCAGGCCGGCGGTGTTTGGCGACGACACGTTGACGGTGACGTAGTCGGCGACAGTGAAGACCTTGCGCAGACAGAATATATAATCATCGATGGCACGATCGAGCGGTGT
>DASXNG010000259.1:0-6119 GCA_036495225.1 Galbitalea sp. | reverse complement strand
AGCCGCCGTAGTACAATTGTTGCTTCCCCCCAGACTGGGGCCCCTAGCTCAGTGGTAGAGCACGTGACTTTTAATCACGGTGTCCTGGGTTCGATCCCCAGGGGGCCCACCAACAAAGCCAGTGTTTTTGTGATCGAAGGTCGGGCGAGATGGCAGGTTGGACCGATTGGGGACCGGCTCTCTTAGGCGCGCCCTCCGGTCGCACGCTTCATCGCTTCGGCTAGACGTTTCGTATCGGAGTTCAGATACCGCTCGGTCGTTTTCAGATCGGAGTGGCCGAGCAGCATCTGGATGTGGCGACCGTCCATCCCGCGGTCCGCGAAACGGCTCCCGCACTCATGTCGCAGGTCGTGCCAATGGAGATCGCCGTCGAGGTCCTCGTTCGGATCCGTGATCTCCGCCAACTTGAGCACGGTCTCCCACGCCGTGCGGAAGTTGGCGACCTGCTCACCGCTGACCGTCCCGAACGGATACCCGTCAGCGCCGCCGACCACACGTCGCGACTTCAAGAATCGCACAGATAGCCTACTGCGTCCGGTTAGCAAACCGGCGTTCGTTACCTCCCCGACGCCTCTAATATTCACGATCGTCCGAAGGCGGACCGAAGGTTTCGGTGATACCTTAGCAGCGAAATTTCTCATCGGGCGCTCGTGGGGCTGTGCCCTCATTTGCATCGGCAGTCGTTTTGTCAGGAGGGTGTATGGAGCGACGTTCGTTCTTGAGAGCAGCAGCGGCTGCCGTTTCCGCGGCGGCGCTGCCCCTTGCGGCGTCGGAGGCATTGGCGCAAGGGCAACCGGGGACAGCGGATACGATCCACCCGGTGGGTGTGGGGCAGGACCGGTTCGGCGAGAGGCACTCGCTGGGATACAGCACGATCCTCTTCAAAACCGTGCCGCGCGAGACGAACGGTGGGCTATTCATCATTGAGCACCAGAACCTGAAGGGCGGGCCGCCGGTGCACACGCACCTGCGGCAGGAGGAGTGGTTCTTTGTGATGGAGGGCGAGGTGCTGTTTCAGGTGGGCGAACGGCGCGTGACGCTGCACGCGGGCGAGTCGATCCTGGGGCCGCGCGGGGTCCCCCACGCCTTTTCAGCCATTGGCGCGCAGCCGGCGCACATGCTGATCACGTTTACGCCGGCGGGGAAGATGGAGCAGTTCTTCCGCGATGTGGCCGTGCCGAACGGTCCGCCGATGGTCGCCGCGCTGTTTCCGAAGTACGACGTACGGTACGTAGGGCCGCCTCTGGCGGAATGATGGGTGAAGTCATGCAAGAGATGACGCGTTTGAAAACCAAAGGATGAGCCTTTTCGTCTTTGTCCGCGCCTTGTCCGCGAACCGCTCCCAACTCAATGCAAAACGAACCAACTCATTGGCAGGATTCCCGAAGGGAACATTGGTGAGAAAAGGGAGGGCTCGTTGCCCTCCCGGCGTGAGATGCCTGTTAACCGGATGTCTTCAGGCCCGTGGTCACCGTCTCTCGGACACTCCCGCTAAACGCCGATCTGGCCGCCCCGATCCGAGTGCGGTCGGCGTCACCGTCCACTGGGTAACCTAATCGGCAGACCTCACAGGCTGCGGAGGAACTGCATAAGGGCCGGGTCGTCTCGTTCGCCGGGCGTGACAGTGATCTGTGCTGGCGCGAAGCGAAGCGGCCGGTGAACGACGCGGTGTGATCGCCCTCTGAGGGCGACGGTGCGTCGATGGGCGGAGCCCTCTCGCCGACGAGAAAGAGCACGACCGGGAAGAATTAGCGCTGATCAGTTCGCGAACGAGCCAGGCCGCTGGAGCCGTCACAGACTCGTGGGTGCGGTCCAGCCCACTGTCGCTCGATCAGAATCCGCGCCTCACAGCTCGGCACGCCGTCATAGGCGCCCAGTTCTCCGCGACGGTCGGCCGGGCGAAGATTCCTCGCGTGTGTCGCGCTCGGCTGCTCGCGTCGCAGCAATCAGATCAAGTTGTTCCGAAGCTCGCGCCGACACTCTCTGGGATGTGCTAATGGCATCTACATTGCACCCAGTCGCACAGGCTCGGAGGACGCCATGAACGACAGACTCGATGAACTCGCAGTCAACGTCGATGACGCGCTGGTCAACGTTGACGAGCTTGAACAGAACCCTGGTGACGGCGACAAAAAAACGATCGCGAAGGTCAAGGAACGTCTGGAAGATGCGAAGGAACGCGTGGACGAACTCGCGAATGAGGACGACGGATAGGGGCTCTTGCTACGCGATCATGAGTTTCGCCGCGCAGTGTCTCAGCATCCGACCTGCAACTCACCGCCCCACGCAGCGGCGCTGCGCGACCGGCCCGGTGCCGACTCACGGACGTCTCACGACAGCCGATTACCTTCATTGAGAGGATCCGGTTTGAACATGAACCGATTCACCAAGCGCGGCGGTCTCGGCTGAACCACGATCATTCTGATGTGCTGGAGCGAGAGCCAGACAAGTGCACCAGCCGTCCCTCGCGCCTGCGGTAGCGATCCACCTTGAGCTGAATACGATCAGATAACACGAGGCGCGGCGTCGTGGTCCAATAGATCATGCCGCGCGTGCTCCGAATCGCCCTTGTTGTATCGCTGCTGGGCGGGTGTCACCCTCGTCTCACGCAAACCAGCCGGTCGGCGCCGCCGGCCTCCGCTACCGGACCCGCGCTCAAAGTCTCCGGCGACCCAGAGTCCGCCGCCGGCGCGAGTTGGACACTGACCGGCACGTTGGAGGGCACCCAGGTCGATCTGCAGGGCATCCTGTTGAAACCTCACGGGCGCGGCCCGTTCCCCGCAGTCGTACTCAGCCACGCCGCCGGAGGCAACGCGCAATCTTATGGACGCGCGCTCGGCGCAGTGATGCGCAGCTGGGGCCTGGTCTGCATCGCGACCAACTACACCCACGCCCGCGAGGCGCCCCTGGGGACGCCGGGGACGGTGCTCGACCAAGGTGCCAGCGCCGCGAATGCGTTCCGCGCGCACGCGGCAGTCACCATTCTGGCGCGGCTAGGCTATGTCGACGTCCGGCGCGTCGCCGCGCACGGCCACAGCATGGGAGCCTTCGTCACGACCGCGCTCGTCGCCGCATATCCCAACGACGTCCGAGTCGCGTCACACACAGCCGGCGGTGTTGTGCTGGACGCGATCCACGTGCAGGGGGTCCCAATTCCGAGCGTCGCACAAGCTCGACGCATCCAAACGCCCTACCAGTGGCACCATGGCCTGAGGGACGTTGCCGTCCCATTTCTCCTCGATGAACAACTCGATGCCGCCCTCAGCGCGCCGCACGAGGGACATCTCTATGGACGCCTCAACCACGCGGAGGTCGCCGAAAATCGCGAGGTTCTTGCGCGCATTCGGACTTGGTACACCGCCAACGGCCTTTTCTGATCGACGGTGCCGTGTGCGCGCCTCGCCACAGGGCCGCCGTCGTAAGTCCGTCACACTGCTGTCGCGCATCGATCCGATAATCCCCTCGGTTCGATGACATTCGCGCCGATCGTGCTCTGGCGGGTCGGGATGTTCAGCTGCACGATCACGCATTGGGAGGCCGGGCCACCGTTCGTCGTCTGCGTCTTTCGAGACACGCGCCTGGTGGCGCAGGATCGTTTCGTGAGCCTCGAGGCCGCTGCGAGGCACGCGCTGTCCTCGCTACGGAAGACCCAACCTCAATGAACCGCCAAACTGGCGAACCGTCGTGCGACTGTGCCTCGTTTACCGTCTGGGTCCTTGGCAGCCTCCGGTGCGTGATGACCTGCTACGTCGGCACAAGCGCCTTTCAGTTGTCGATCTTCGAGGGCCGCGCGCTTGTCAATCAGCACTGGTTCACGGACACCGAGCAGGCAACCGAGTTCGCGATCAACGCCCTCCCGACATGGGCGCGAACGCTGGATCTTCGCCAATCGTGATGTTCGGAGTTAGTCCGCGTTGCGACGCATCTGTTACATCGCCGTCACCCGCGTTGGCTAGTCTACGCCGGTCCTGGGAGGTCGCGTTGGCAGACGTCACGGTCAGCTTGGACTCGTCAGATATTCCAGTCATCCTTGATGCACTCAAGCATCGGCGTCGCGCGCTCGATGATCGCAACGAGTCGCCCGATCAAAGCGGTGCGACCATGGTGCAGGAACTTGACTTGCTGATCAATACGTTCGAATCGGTTCAAGCGTAGGACGAGCCGGCCTGGGGACGGAGCGCGAGCGCAACGGCCTGCAGGCATGCGTCTTGACACTGCTCGCATTCTTCGATGCAGCTTCGCATGCCCGTATTGACGAGCAGGTCTTCGGCGTTTAGTCTTCGGCTCAGCCAAGTCACGTCCGGCGGCTGGTAAGCGCCGCCGAATATGACTCGCGAACGCCGGAGTGTTTTTCGAGAGGCCTACTGCGCGGGCAACACACCGTTTGCCGCCTTCGCAATGAGCGCGGCCACGGCCCCCGGCTGGGACACGTAGACGGCGTGGCTGCCCTTCACCTCGGCAACCGTTGAACCAGCCCGCTTCGACATCGCACGCTGCGCGTCGGGCGGAATCATGTGGTCGTCCGTGGACACGAGATACCAGCTCGGTTTCGTCCTCCAAGCCGGCTCGCCGACCGCGCCGTTCAGCGCTTCGAGCCCCCACGGCACCTGCGAGTCCGCCATGAAGGCCGCGGTCTCCGCACTCACGTCCGCGGCGAACGCCGCTCGGAACTTGCTGCGATCGAGAAACAGATACCCGTCCTGCGGCGGCAGAATCGGCGGCGCCGGCGCGCCCGGCGCCGGGTTCTTGATCAACGAGGACACCGATTCGCCCTCGTCCGGGGCGAACGCGGCGATATACACGAGCCCGGCGACCTTCGGATCGGTGCCGGCTTCGGTGACCACGACGCCCCCGTACGAGTGGCCGACCAGAATCGCCGGGCCGTTTTGCGTGGCCAGCATGCGCTTGGTCACCGCGACATCATCCGCCAGCGAGGCGGTCGGATTCTGCACGATGGACACGTTGTAGCCATCTTTCTTGAGCAGGTCGTAGACGCCCTGCCATCCGGACCCGTCCACGAACCCTCCGTGAATCAGCAGCACGTTCTTGACACCTTCCGCCGCTTTTGCTTCCGACATGAACACCTCCGCATAGCCGAGCACCATCATGATGCTCGGCACCAGTCCAAGAAATACCTGTCGTGTGATTGTTGACCTGGCCTTCATCCTCCTCTCCTTTCGGTCTTCCATGACTGGTCGACCTCGCGTCGCCGCGCTCTCATCACGGAGGCTTCTCGCGGGCCATCCACTCCCGGACATATGCAGGACAGTGTCTGAGCCGGATGCCTACTGCCTCGCACTCCACCAGGAACTGCACGACGTCCACATCGACGAGGTTGATCTCACGCAAATCGAACACGACGCCCTGGCCACGCTCGTCGGCAAGGGACCGGCGCAGATCAGGCAGATGGTCGGCGCCGATTCGCCCGCTCAACATCAGCGTTGTCGTTCCGGAGTGCGTCGAGCGCGTGATCTTGAGCATCGCAATTGATGACGAGTGCCGCGATCCGAACAGCAAACGCGGCGCCAGTCGTAAGTTGTTGCCAGCGTTGAGGAATCGTGGCGATGCGCGCGAGGCGTCGCGAGTGGTGCTCGCGAAATCTCGCGACCATGGTCAGGACGACAGCGAAGGCCTAAAATGGGAGAGGTGCAAAGCATTACAACTCTCGAGACCGGCGAGCAGACGTTTCAACTCATCGTCGAGACGATCCCGGGTCTCGTTGCGGTCATGACGCCGACTGGCGAAGTCGAACACGTGAACGGCCAGGTCCTCGCGTACTTCGGCCGGACCCTCGACGAATTGAAACGCTGGGGCAGCACCGACGCCGTTCACCCTGACGACCTCCCTTGTGCGATCGCGGCATGGCAGCGCGCCGTCGACACCGGCCAGCCGTACGAATTCGAGCACCGCATCCGCCGTTTCGACGGGGAGTACCGGTGGTTCGAATCACGTGGTCTTCCCCTTCGCGACGCCGACGGTCGCATCGTCCGCTGGTACAATCTGTTGACGGACGTTGATGCGCGCCGGCAGTCAGAAGACCGGTTGCGGCGAAGCGAAGCCGGGTTGCTCGAAGCGCAGCGACTGAGCCACGCTGGGAGTTGGCGACACCATCTCGCGTC
>DASXNG010000258.1:0-22652 GCA_036495225.1 Galbitalea sp. | reverse complement strand
GCCGACGATCAGGCCTGCGCCGAGCGGAATCTCCACCTGGAAGAGGATCTGCAGCTCGGTCATCCCCGTGGCTCGCGCGGCATCCACGGTCTCCGGGTTAACCGACTCGATCCCCGTATACGCTCCGGCGAGCATCGGCGGAATGCCGAGTAACGCGTAGACGATGATGTTTGGTGGGTAGCCGCTCGGCAGAAAGCTGACGTCTGGCAGGGCAATGATGAGCACGGCCAAAAGGCCAAGCGTTGGCAGCCCGCGTGAGATGTTCGTGGCGATGATGGCGATCTGTCTGCCCTTGCCCGTGTGGCCGATGAACAGACCCAGCGGAAGTGCGATGATCGCGGCGACCAACAAACTCAAGGCGGTCAGAATGAGGTGCTGGACGAGCGCATCACCGATTCCCGTCAATTCCGCCGTCGTCGTCCAGTGCGCTGGGACGAAGATCCAGAGGAAGCCCTGCACGATGATCATGCCGCCGCCTCCTTCGCAACGAGGCGGCGCGCCTTGCGATCGGAGATCCGACGGTTCCACGGCATCAGGATTCTGCCGACGGTCGTGATGATCAGGTCGAACACCGCCGCGACGATGAGCACCACGACGATTCCCGTCCAGATCTCGGACGGGTAGGAGATGTTGAAGCCCTCCTGGAACAGGTTGCCAAGGCTTGGTATTCCGATGAATGAGCCCACCGTGACGAGGCTCACCGTGCTGACCGAAGTCACACGAAGTCCGGCGAGAAGTACCGGGCCGGCGAGAGGGAGCTCGACCCCCCGGAACCTCTGCCACGGCGAGTAGCCCACCGCTCGAGCGGAGTCACGAACATCCACCGAGACCGAGTTGAATCCTTCCGTGGAAGACCGAATCATGACCGCGATGGCGTAAATGGTCAGCGCGATCACCACATTGCGAGGATCGAGGATCGGCGCCCCGAGCGCGATCGGGACGACGACGAACAAGACGAGCGACGGAATCGTGTACAGAATGCTGAACGCGGTGAGCAGAACTGTGCGCGCGACCCGCGATCGACTTGCCCAGTAGCCGAGCGGGATGGAGAGCAAGAACCCGATGATTATCGGCGGGACGCTCAGACCGATGTGGTCAAGTGTGAGTGCCCAGATGACATCGAGGTGTCCCCATGCGTAGTTCATTTAGGCGTCGCCCGCCTGTGAGGTCTTGTTCGAAATGCTCCGCGATTTGGGTGACGCACTCGCCGCCGCGAGCTTGCCCTCTGGCGCCGCGATGACGCCGGCCGGATATCCGCCCGCGTCGATGAGCAGTACGTCATCCCCCTGAGCTGGAACGTTGGCATTGACGGTGAGCCTGCGCTTGCCGCGCTCCGCCCCGATGAAGGACGCGACGAACTCGCTTGCCGGGTTCGCGAGGATCTCCTCCGGCGTGCCGACCTGCGCAACTGTGGCGCCCTTTTCGAGGATGATCACCTGGTCGCCGAGCAGGAACGCCTCGTCGATGTCATGCGTGACGAAGACGATGGTCTTGTCCAGTTCGCGCTGGAGCCGCATGGTCTCGGCCTGAAGGTCGACGCGAACAATCGGGTCAACCGCGCCAAAGGGCTCGTCCATGAGCAGGATGTTGGGATTCGCGGCCAGCCCGCGAGCGACACCAACGCGCTGCTGCTGGCCACCGGAAAGCTCGCCCGGATAACGCTTCGCGAGCGCGCGATCGAGTCCGACTGTGTCGAGCAACTCAAGCGCGCGGTCGTACGCCTGTTTCTTCGGCACTTTGGTGAGGAAGAGGACGGTCGCGACGTTGTCGATGACCGTGCGGTGGGGCAACAGACCGGAGTTCTGCATCACGTAGCCGATACCGCGACGCAGGTGCACTGGTTCAGTCTTCGAGACATCCTCGCCGTCGATCTCGATGACGCCTGACGTCGGGTCGACCATCCGATTGATCATTCGCAGAAGTGTCGTCTTTCCGGAGCCGGATGACCCGACGAGAACCGTCGTCTTGCGCGAGGGAATCACGGCGCTGAAGTTATCGACCGCGTGTGTGCCATCGGGGTACAGCTTCGTGACCGACTTGAACTCGATCACGACGCGCTTCCGAACGGTTCAGTGAAAAACACTGCTGCTGTGCACACGATTGTTTGGGGCTCATTCCTCGCACCCGAAAAGCGCGAATCGACACTTGCCTGCTTCTTCAAACAACACTATTCGCGGCCCCCGTCATTCCCGACGGGTTGCGTAATACAGGGTAAAGAGCTACCCGGCGGGCGCCAAGAACGGCGGCAGTGTGCGGTATTTCGCCAACGAATGCGGCACACAGCCGCCCTGACAAGGGTTAGTCGAGTTGCGGTGCGAGGATCGAAATCACGAGCGAGCGGCCGCTTTCGAGGAATGCGGGGTCGCCGACGCTGTTGCGCGCAAAGGCGCGCGCCACGATCGAATCCATCACCTCGACGGCGTTTTCGAACGCAAATTTCGCCTCGCTCGTGCTGCTCGTGCCGAATCGGGAAGAGATTGCCCCGCACATCAGCTCGGCAACCTGCGAATTGATGGTCGTCGGTGTCGTCGGGGGGCGCAGGTCGAGCACGTCTCCGCCTCGCAGCGATCCGAAGCCCGGTTCATTGCGGAATGCAGCGACGTAAGCGTCGTAGCCGGCGAGTACTGCCTGGCGCCAGGTTGTGTTGCCACGGTCCGCATAGGCGTCGGTCATTGCTGTCAGGACACGCTCGAGGTTGCGGGCCGCCAGGGCCTGAAGAACCGCAATGCGGTCGGGAAAGTAGCGGTAGACGGTGCCGATGGATGCGCCTGCGCGCTCAGCAACCATCGCCGTGGTGAGCCGTTCGTAGCCGAGTTCATGCACGGCCGCCGCCGCTGCGTCGAGCAGAGCAGTGAGGCGGGCGGTGCTCCGAGCCTGCACCGGCTCATTGCGGAGAGGGATCGCACCGGCGAGCCTGCCGTCGATAAGTTCCATGATCGGCACTCTCTTCTCCCTTGACTCGAAATCACTTAATGCTAACTCTCCGGCGTATCGGCCGGGGTCGATCGAAGCTCATCTTCACGAATGTCTCACGCAATTGACAGGATGGTCATATGTGTGGACGTTTCGTGCTCGATCGCAAGACCACCGACCTCGTCGATTTGTTCGACGTTGATGTCGTAGGCGAGACAATGCCAGAACCTTCGTGGAACATCGCGCCGACACGCCAAATTTCGATCGTGCTCGATTCGCTCCCCAAGCCGAAGGGCGAAGACGATTTTCCGGAGCCAGTGCGTCGACTGGAGTCGGCCAGGTGGGGTCTTGTTCCCGGTTGGGCGAAGGAGTCGAACGCCGGTCCCCCACTCTTCAACGCGAGGAGTGAAGATGCCGCGGAGAAGGCATCCTTCGGAAACGCGGTGAAGAAGCGGCGGGCGGTCATCCCCGCCTCCGGATACTACGAGTGGCAGGTCGTCGACGGAGTGAAGGTTCCGCATTACATGTCGCTGCCGGGTGATGAACTTCTGCTCTTTGCGGGCCTGTACGAGTGGTGGCGTAACCCAGCTGCGGCACACGACGATCCCAACAAATGGCTGCTGTCGTCAACGATCCTCACTCGAAGCTCGACGGGTGCGCTGGAGGAGATCCACGATCGGATGCCAGTGTTCCTGGATCAGGACTTGTTTGAGGAGTGGCTCGACCCTCAGGAAGAAGGTTCGCAGCAGCTCATTGACCAGGTCGTGGACGGAGCACGCGAGGTGGAACTGCGCATCGATCACCACGAGGTGGACAAGTCCGTCGGTTCGGTGCAGAACGACAGTCAGCAGCTCACCGCACCCGCCAGGCCGGCGCCGGTCACTTGAGCCCTCGCGCTCAGGTGCCCATGCCACAATTGGCGCATGGTTCCGCAAGCAGGCAACCGCACCGCTGCGAGGACGTCAGGGGTATCCCAGTTGACCCAGCCGCGAGAAGGTCTGCCGCACCGCGCCGCGAGAATCGAGGACGCGTTCCACGCCTTTCGTGAGGAGCGTGCTCGCAGGCGCGGCCTGACGCCCACGGTCATCCCATATCGCGGATACGGCGGCAAGGGCTGGATCCGCGTGCTCGGACGAGTGCTCCTGGTTCGGCCGGTGCGACCGAAGGCCGCGGCCAAACCGCGCAACCGCTCGGTGCGGGGATGGCGAAGCTTCACGAGCGTTCCTGTCAACGATGTGGCAGTGACGATCACTGCCGGCGGGCGCGATTATCACGTCACCGCCGACCGTGGCGGCGTCGTCGACACGCATGTCGAGGTCAATCTGCCGTTCGGCTGGAACACGATCCAGCTCAGAACGGATGACTCCCTTACGGTGGAAGCACCCGTGTATGTCGTTGATCCGGGCGTCAAGTTCGGCATCCTCTCGGACGTCGACGACACCGTGATGGTGACGGCGCTACCCCGCCCCCTGCTCGCAGCATGGAACACCTTTGTGCTCGACGAGCATGCGAGGCGCCCTGTCCCTGGCATGGCCGTGCTGTACGAGCGTCTTGTTCGCGCGCACGCCGGTGCGCCGGTGATCTATCTGTCGACGGGGGCGTGGAACGTCGCTCCGACGCTCAGGCGATTCCTTGGGCGCAACCTCTACCCGGCTGGCGCTCTGCTGCTGACGGACTGGGGGCCGACGCATGATCGGCTGTTTCGGAGCGGCCGCGAGCACAAGCGCGACAACCTGGCACGCCTCGCCACCGAGTTCCCTGACGTGAAGTGGCTTCTGTTTGGCGACGATGGGCAGCACGACGAGGAGCTCTACCGCGACTTCGCGCGGGAGCATCCGAACAATGTCGCCGCCATCTGCATCCGTCAACTGTCTACGAGCGAGGCGGTCTGGGCCGGTGGACGCAGCACTCTCGCGGACGATGCGAGCGAATCGGAAGACGGAATCAAGTGGATTTTCGCTCCGGACGGTGCTGGGCTTTCCGAGCAGCTCACGGCCGCAGGCCTCCTGCCCGTGTACCCCGCCTAATACAGAGTATTGGCATGATAAAAGCTATAAAAATAGCTATACAAGGCAATACAGCTCTGTAACACTAGTTTTATGGCTATTGGACGACCACAAGTTCCACGGCTCTCCACCGAGGACTGGGAAGCGCGAGTTGGCTCTCAATTTCGGGCAGTACGACTAGCGGCCGGCCTCGACCAGATGGGCCTCGCAGAACAGGCCGACGTCAGCATAGGCGCGCTGCGCAATCTCGAGCGCGGTGCAGGGTCCAGCCTGCGCACCGTCATCCGTGTTGCGAGAACCCTCGGCCGCGAATCCTGGCTGGATGGAATCGCCCCGCTTCCGACGGTGAGCCCCATTGAGGTTCTGCGCACAGCCAGAACGCCGAGATCGAGGGTCTACCGCGCGAGACGCAAGGCGCAGTAATGACGTACCAACCAGTTGACGCCGTCGAGGTGAGTGCGTGGGGTATGCGTGTCGGCGCGGTCGCTCTCGATCCGGCACTCGGCTTCTACGCGTTCGAGTACTACCCGGACTGGATCGCCAGGGCGATCGAGCTGGCGCCGCTGACCATGCCTGCGAGACCGGGCGTCTACGTGTTCCCGAACCTGCCAGAGGCCACGTTCCATCGGCTGCCAGCACTCCTCGCCGATTCGCTTCCGGATGACTTCGGCAACGCGCTCATCGACGCGTGGTTAGCGGGCCAGGGTGTACGCCGCACCGACGTGACCCCACTCGATCGACTCGCGTACATGGCATCCCGCGCACTCGGCGCCCTCGAATTTCGGCCCAGCCGCGGCCCCAGGCACAGGGTACCGAGCGCCATCGAACTGAGCGAACTCGTGGAGGGCGCGCGCTCGATGCTGCACGGTCGATTCGACGGCGAACGCGAGACGGAGTCCGCACTGCACAGTCTCATCCAGGTCGGAACCTCGGCGGGTGGTGCACGCGCAAAGGCGGTCATTGCGTGGAACCGTGAGACGGGGCAGATCAAGTCAGGGCAACTGCCCGCCGACCCCGGATTCGAGTACTGGCTGGTCAAGCTGGATGGGGTCGGCACCGACAGCGAACTCGGGACGGGGTCCTCATACGGACGCATTGAGTACGCGTACTCCCTCATGGCCGCGGCCGCCGGCATCCAGATGACCGAATGCCGGCTGCTCGAAGAAAACGGTCGGGCGCACTTCATGACCAGGCGTTTCGACCGAGTCGACGACGGATCGAAACGCCACACCCTGACCCTCTGCGATCTCGCCGAGATCGACTTTCGCAGTCGAGGCACGAACGACTACGCACAGCTGTTCCAGGCTGTCGACGAGCTCGGGCTTGATGAGAACGCACGCGAGCAGGTCTTTCGTCGCATGACGTTCAACGTGCTCGCACGGAATTGCGATGACCACACGAAGAATCACTCCTTCCTGCTCGATGGTCCCGCCGCGAAGTGGCGGCTCTCCCCCGCCTACGACGTCACGTACGCGTACAACCCGAACGGCGAGTGGACCTACCAGCACCTGATGGCAGTCAACGGCAAGTTCTCGAATATCGGCCGCGATGACCTGCTCGCCGTCGCCGACAGGTTCCGTGTACCGCGCGCCAAGACGGCGCTCCGGGATGTGGCGAAGGCGATCGAAGGCTGGGAAGGTTTCGCCGCGGAGGCGGGACTGCCGGAACAGCTGGTCGCAGACATCCGAAGCACACTGCCTTAAGTAGGCGCCGTCAGCGGAATAGGCGCTATTTGCTGGCCGGAAGCCGTTTCCACGATCGAGGTCCGGCCGATCCGGCCGCATAATTCTCGAGCGGCACGGTTCCCTTCTTCCACGCCGCGATGACCGGCGTGACGATGCGCCAGCACTCCTCCGCCACGTCGCCGCGCACCGAAAGGGTCGGGTCGCCGGTGAGAATCCCGTCGAGCACCTCGCCGTACGCTCCGAGCTGTGAGTCCGCGAAGGATGCCGTGAGCGTCACGTTGTCGAGCTTGAAGGGGTCGCCCTCCCCGTTGATGTTGAGGTCGAGATGCATGAGGTGGGGATCGATCGAGATTCGCAATTGAGTTGGCGTCGTCGTCCCGGTCATCCCGGTGGGCAGATGCGGCACCGGCTTGAACGTGATGACAATGTCTTTGCGGTCGTCGTCGAGCGCCTTGCCGGAGCGAAGGATGAAGGGAACTCCGGCCCACCGCCAGTTGTCGACAGCCAGCACGATCTCGGCGAGCGTCTCAGTGTTGCGGGACGGGTCGACGCCCGGCTGTTTGACGTAGGCGCCAAGCTTCTGACCATCGATCGTCCCAGCCGTGTACCGACCGCGACGACTCGCCGTCTTCGCATTGTTGTTCCACACGCGTGTGGCGCGTAGGGCCTGAGCCATCGCCCCGCGCAGGTCGTCCGAGTCGAGTGTCGACGGCGGCTCCATCGCAACGACGGCGAGCACCTGGAGAAGGTGGCTCTGGATCATGTCGATGAGGGCACCCGCGTGGTCGTAGTACCCCGCGCGCTGTTCGAGCCCGAGCGACTCGTCGTAGCTGATCTCGACTCGCTCGATGCTGGACGCGTTCCAACTCTGCTCGAACAGCCGATTGGCGAAACGCAGTCCAAGAATGTTAAGCACGGTGGACTTGCCCAGAAAGTGGTCGACCCTGTGCACTTGCCTTTCCGCGACGAACGACGCGAGCAGGCGGTTCAGCGCGCGGGCGCTCGTCAGGTCGGTGCCGAACGGCTTTTCGAGGGCGAGGATGGTGCCGGCCGGCAGCTTCATCTTTGACAGGCTCGCGCAGACTTTTTCCGTCACAGCGGGCGGGAGCGCGAAGTAGAACGCTGGGGCGCCGGAGCATGCGGCAAGAATCTTGGCGAGATCGTCTGGGTTAGTCGCATCCAGTTCAAGGTAGGTCGTCGCGCCGATCACGGATTTGACCGCGTCGGGATCCGCTCCGCCATCCTTGAACGACTTGGTCACCTCTTTTCGCCATTGTGAGTTCGTCATCGGCACGCCTCCAACGCCGATGAGCTCGAGCTCGAGGCCCGGCTGCTCCGTCAGCAATTGGCCGAGTCCTGGCAGCAGAAGGCGGGCGGTGAGGTCACCGCTCGCTCCGAGAATGACGAGAGTGCGTCGGGTAGCGGTCATTCTTCCAAACTAGCTGTCAGTATGAAGAAATGGCCCTGAACATCGAGGACTACGGTCTGATCGGCGATTGTCACACCGCGGCGCTCGTAGGACTTGACGGATCCATCGACTGGCTCTGCCTGCCCCGCTTCGACTCAGCGTCTACCTTCGGTGCGCTGCTCGGGGACGAAGACCACGGCCGCTGGCTCGTCGCACCGATCGAGGACGCCATCTCAGTCACCCGCGAATACATCGAAGACACCTTCGTGCTCGTCACTCACTGGCAGACCAAGAGCGGTCGAGTGGATGTCACGGACTTCATGCCGCACGGCGATCGCCGTGCCGATGTCGTACGCAGGATCACCGGCGTCGAGGGCACAGTCGAGCTGCGGCAGGAACTGAGGATCCGATTCGACTACGCGGCCGCACTGCCCTGGATGCGACAGGTGCCGGAGGCTGGTCACAATGCAATCGTCGCCATCGCCGGCCCCGATGCCATCGTGGTACGCGGAGCGAAGCTCGAGGCAGAGAATCACGCACACGTCGGACACATCACCGTGAAAGCGGGCGAGACCGTCAACCTCGTGTTGACCTGGTACCCATCACATCGCGAGGTGCCAGCACCACTGAGCGTCGACGATCGGCTCGCAAACACGCTTGCGTGGTGGCGCGACTGGGCCGCCAGGTGCGAGGCGCCAGAAAAGTACTCGGCCGCGGTTCACCGCTCGCTGCTGGTCCTGCGCGCCCTCACGCACGAGGACACCGGCGGCATCGTCGCAGCGGCGACGACGAGCCTTCCGGAGGACTTCGGTGGCAGCCGCAACTGGGATTACCGCTACGTCTGGCTCCGCGACGCGTCACTCACGCTCTACGTGCTGATTTCGCACGGCTTTGGCGATGAGGCCACTCAGTGGCGATCATGGCTTCTGCGCGCGATCGCGGGGGACCCGAACGACGTGCAGATCATGTACGGGCTCGCCGGCGAGCGGCGGCTCACCGAGTGGGAGTTGGCAACGCTGCCCGGCTATCGTGACGCGGCGCCGGTGAGAGTCGGCAACGGCGCGTTCGTGCAGTACCAGGGCGACATGTTCGGCGAAGTCATGCTTGCGCTGAGCAAGGCGCGGGAATCCGGGATCGAAGAAACAGCCTTGTCGTGGTCATTGCAGCGCGCGTTGCTGAAATACGTCGAAGACAACTGGCGCAGGCCAGACAACGGTATCTGGGAGATCCGCGGACCAAAACGTCACTTCACCCACTCGCGGGCCATGCTGTGGGCTGCCTTCGATTGTGGCGTGCGCGGCGTTCACGACTTCGGTCTCGAAGGCGACGCCGACCGTTGGGCCGCGCTGCGCGACGAGCTCCGCGACGAGATCGAGTCGAAGGGCTGGGACGAGACGCTCGGCAGCTACGCCCAGTTCTACGGCAGCGGCACAGTTGATGCGTCGCTGCTGCAACTCCCCCAGATCGGGTATCTGAAAGCCGATGACCCCCGGATGCTCGGAACCGTCGCTGCGATCGAGAAGAACCTCATGAGCGACGGTTTGGTGATGCGGTACCTCACCGAAACCGGCGTCGACGGGCTGCCTGGCACGGAGCATCCATTTCTCGCGTGTTCCTTCTGGCTAGTGGAGCAGTATGCCCGCTCGGGACGAGTCGACGACGCGACCACCCTCATGGACCGCCTGGTCGGTTTCACCAACGACCTCGGTCTGCTGAGCGAGGAGTACGACGTGGCGGGCAAACGCCAGGTGGGTAACACCCCGCAGGCACTGTCGCACCTCGCCCTTGTCCGTGCTGCCGACGCGATCGATCAGGCGTCCAAACCTTCATCGAATGCCCTGTAAGTGCTAGTGCGAACCGCCCATAACTAGCACTTACAGGGCATTCGATAGAGAAATAGGAGCGCTAGCGGCCGGTGACGAGGGCCTCTGCGCGATCGATGAGACGCACGTTGATGGCGTCTGACTCCCCACTGAACGGCCGCAGAGCGTGCCCGAACAGATGAGTGGCTGCGATTGCGCGAGCACGGTCCGCGAAGCCCGCGTTGGCGTTTCGAGGCCACCGAGCGAGCCACGCTTCTGCGAGCCTGAAGCTTTCCGACGCAGAATGCTTGTCGAACCCCTGCGCGGTCTCGCCCACCGCGATCAGGTGGGCATAGAAGGCGGCAGCATCATCCGCCGGGTCGCCCGTGCCCGCCGTGTCGATGTCGAGCATCCCGGAAATCGAACTCGGGTCGGTGCTGTCAACGAAGAGTTGGCCGAGGTGCAGGTCGCCGTGGATGGTGACCGGGGTGTACTCGTAGTCCCGTCCTTCGGCGCCACACCGACGAGCAGCGGCGGCGATGAAGTGGATGCGCTCCGCTTCATGCGGCACATGGTCGATCAGGCGTGTCACATACCAGTCCAGCCGGTCGAGCAGGGAACGGCGGGCGGTGTTGAACGCGGGGACATCCGCGAGAAGGGTGCACAAGAACTCGAGCTGGTCGAGAAACGCGGTGTGATTTTGGATCCGGCCAACGACCGACTGCGCATCGAGACCAGGCAACTCCGACATCGCGACGACGCCATCCGCCGACCAGCCAAGAAGCTTCGGCACCGGCAACCCGTTGGAGCGATAAAGGTCGTGGCGCTCGGCGATCGACTCGGCCTTAGCCGGCTCGACCACCTTCGCGTAGAGGCTCCCTCGCGCGGTGTTGACGCGCAAGACCGCACGGCGACCGGGGCGGTAGGCAACCACATCGATGCTGGTGGGTTGTACTGCGATGCCCAGCCCAAGAAGGACGCGACGAGCCGTGACGACGTCGGTCAGATCGTGGAGCGCCGGCAGCACGGGGTCACGCGGATATAGCCAGACTGCGGCCGGATCCGTTTCACCATCGACCGGCACCGTGAGCACTCCCCGGCGAGGCTTACTGTCTGTGCTCTGTTCCAGGAACACGAGCCGATGTTCGCGCGGCCCGTGCGCGCTCTGCAGCTCAAGGTTGTACCCATACAGGTATCCGCGATCAGTTGGCTCCGTGAGCGTCGCGGAAAAGCCGAGCAGCGTCCTGTGCAACTCGGCCGCAACTCTGGAGAGTACCGCCGACAGGCGATCTGACCCCGCAGAGTATGGGGATGCTGTGGTGATGACGGGCTCCTGGGGGTATGGGTCGCTCGCTTGTGCAGAGAAATACGCAGTGACCATGTCAGATTCTCAAACATGAGCGAGTCACCCAAAAGGGGTGGTGGTGCGTACCGCTTCGTGCTAGACGTTCCGCCAGCTCCGCGGTGTGCCGTCGCTCTTGACCGGTTTCGCAAGGAACTGTACGTTGTTGTGTGCTGGCGCACAGTCCTCCTTATGGAGGACAAGCGACAAGGCAAAGTTGTGTACCCCCGCACGACTTTGGTTCCTCACCCGAAGGGAACATCCAGCCGTGACTGTTGCGAAAACCCCTGCCCAGGCAGGCACTATTGCGCGTCGTCGTCCCCTTGCAACACCGATCGCCTTGGGCCTCGTTGCCGTCAGCGTGATCGCCGTCACGGCCGCTCTTCTCGCAGCCGTGACGGTTGGGACGTCACTCGCAGCGGCAAGCGTGCCTTCGACGCCGCGCGGCGCATCCGGACCGTACAGCAAGGTGCAATACGGAATCCAGTTGCCGACGCTTCCGCTGCCCGACGGCTCGCACTAAGCCGTCGGGCGCCCCAATTGTCGCGGGTCAGCCCTTGACGGCTCCGCCGAATCCGCCGCCGCTGAGGAACGTTCGCTGGAACGCCAGGAACAGGATGATCGGAATCAGCGTCGCGATAGCGAGCGACGCCAGATACGGACCGACTTCTGTGTTGCCCTGAATCTGCGGCAACCGAACAGACAGCGGTTCGACGGATGATGGGTCGACACCACCATTCAGCACGAGCAGAGGCCAGAGGTAGTCCTTCCACGCGTTGATGATCGAGAACACCGTGATGACGCCGATGACCGGGCGTGACATGGGCAGCACTATCGACCAGAACAGCCTGAACGGCCCGGCCCCATCCGTCCTTGCCGCCTCAAAAATTTCGTGCGGCAGGCTGTCAAAGAATCTCATGACGATCACGACGTTGAACGCACTCGCGCCGGATGGCAGCCAAACGGCCCAGAAGGTGTTCAGCATCGAGCTACCGATGACCAGTGGGTGCAGGATCGTGAGGTAAAGCGGAACGAGCAGCACGATCGCCGGCAGGAACAGCGTTGCGATGACGAGCGTGGTGACAAGGTTGCCGTATCTCGGCTTGAGGATGCTGAGCGCGTATCCGCCCGTCGTTGCGACGATGATCTGCACGGCCCACTCACCCGCTGCAACCCAGATGGTGTTCAAGAAGTAGTCCTGAATCTGGATGTTGACGCCGAAGGCCTGCTTCAGGTTGTCCCACGTAATGCCGTGCGGGAAAACGGCGATGGGCATCGTGAGCGTGTCGACCGTCGGGGTCAGCGCCGCCTTCATGAGCCACAGGATTGGCAGCAGCCCCGCAACGATCAGAAGCAGGAGCACGACGATCTGCAGCGCGCTCAGGGAGAATCGAATCCGCGGCTTACGCCACTCTGATGCCGAAACGATCCCGCGATCAATCCCGGCAGCCGCGTTGCGCTTCGCCTGCTTTCGCCCGACCCTGCGGGCATCGGCTGGCAGCTTGACGTCTTGCTCGAGCGTTGCCTGGCTCGGGCTTATGGTGGTGGTCAATTTTGGCTCCAGCTTCTGGTCACACGGAAATAGATGGCCGAGAACACGGCAAGGAACGCGGCAAGCATGAGGCTGAGTGCCGTCGCGGCCCCCAGGTTGCTGCCGCCTTCTGTGCTCTGGAAGGCGTATTGGAAGATCAGGATCATGATGGTGGTCGTCGATTGCACCGGACCGCCGCCGGTGAAGAGGTACGGCTCGAGGAAGATCTGCGCGGTACCGATGATCTGCAGGATGAAGGTGATCAACAGGATGCCCCGCAGCTGCGGCAGGGTCACGTGCCACAACTTCTGCCAGATCCCGGCGCCATCAACTTCTGCCGCGTCGTAGAGCTCCGGGGCAACGTTGGTGATTGCAGCGAGGTAGATGATGACCGTTCCGCCGGCCGCAGCCCAGGTTGCCTCGAGAACGAGGGACGGCATCGCGGTGGACGGGTCCTGGATCCACGGCTGCGGCGGGATACCTACCCAGCTGAGGATCGTGTTGAAAACGCCGGTGGCGCTCGCATCAAAGAACTCCGTCTTCCAGAGCATGACGGAGACGACCGGAAGGATGACCACCGGGAGGTAGGCGAGAACGCTGAACAGCCCCTTCGCCCGCTTCACCTCGCTCATGATGACGGCGAGCACCAGTGGAACGGGATACCCGAGGATGAGCGCGAGACCAGCGAAGTACGCGGTGTTGCGGATAGCGAGTGGGAACGTCGGGTCCTTGAAGACGTACTCGAAGTTCGCGTACCACGGGTCGGCCCACGTGGTGACGATGAAGTTGGTGTGCTGGAAGCTGATGATGAACGACTCGACGATCGGGCCCCACGAGAAGATGCCGAAGATCACGAGCAGCGGGAGCATGAAGAGCAGGTTCCAGAGGCCGCCGCGCTTGAACCATGTTGCGGGAGTTCCGATGGCTCGGCGGCGCTTGCGCGGCGGCGAAACCGCCGGGGCGCTGGCGAGGGTGTCAGTCGAGCTGGTCATTGTTACCGATTCTGCGAGTGGTGGTTGCTGGGGTTCTGTCTGGCTAAGTCACATTGCCGAGTCGGCGGAGGCACGAAGCCTCCGCCGACCCGATTATTCAATGTTGTTGCCTGCTTGCGCAGTTATTACTTGATTGCAGCCTGGTCAGGGTCTGCGTCGATGAGCGCCTGAATCTTGACGTTGACGGCCTTCAGGAGGGCGTCGATGTTAGGGTTCTTCTGCGTCAGGACAGCCTGGACCACCGGGTCAAGCGCAGCGTAGAGATCCTGCGTGTGCTTGTTCGGCTCGGGCACGATCGGCTGGTTGCCGATGTTGGCCGTGAACGGCTTGGTGTTGTCGAGCAGGCCGGCGGTTGCGTAAGGCTCGATCCACGTCTCGCGCTGCGTCGCCGTTGCGGCGTCGAAGATCGGGAGGGTCGGAGCGCCGACAACCTGGTTGCTCGCCTGGAGCGCCTTTGCCTGGGTCACTGCCGAGCTCTCGTTGATCTGCGGCTGGCCGTAGTAGAAGTCAATCCACTTGGCGACTGCAGAGAGCTGAGCCGGGGTGTCCTTGGCGTTGGCAACTGCGACCGTTCCACCACTCAGCACACCAGCGTCAGCAGACGAGGCGTCGAGCGGGATGGTGGTCACACCGTAGTTGGCCGGGTCGACCTTGTCGTTCTGAACCAGAGCGCTGATCACGTCAGAGCCGCTCATGTACATCGCGACCTTGCCGGACCCGAACGCGGCGTTGATGCCGTTCCAGTCGAGGAGGAAGTTGCTGCCAGCTGCGTTGTCGGTCCAACGGACCTTCTGCAGGAAGGCAAGCGAGTCCTTGACGGCCGGGATGTCGGTGTCAACGGTGACCTTGCCGTTAGCCGCGGTCGTCTCCAGACGGCCACCACGCGTGTACGTGGCCGACGCTAGGTTCCAACCACCGGTGTTGCCGGAGGTCATCTGCATGTAGCCAGCGACACCAGGCAGGGCCTTGGAGAGTGCGACTGCGTCGCTCTCAACCTCGTCCCACGTCGTCGGTGGCTTGTTCGGGTCGAGACCGGCCTTGGTGAAGTCCGCACGGTTGTACGAAATCGCCATGGCGTACGGGCTGAACGGAATGCCGTAGACCTTGCCCTTGTCGTCCTTCGCAACGTCAATGACGTTCTTGTTGAACTTCGAGTAGTACGGCAGCTTGGTGATGTACTGGTCGAGGTCGCCCAGCTGGCCGTTGTTCGCGAGCGTCTTCGAGTCCGTGAACGGAACACCGAATTCGTCTGGCAGGGTGCCACCGGCAAGTTCGGCCGCGAAGGTCGTTCCCGTCCAGTTGTACTCTTCGCCCTTTACGACGATGTCGGGGTTGGCCTTCTCGAACGTCTTGACCTGGGTCTGGAACGCGGCGAGCGCGTCAGCGCTTGCGCCTGGCTGCAGGCTGGCCACGACGATGTACGTCTTGCCGTCGGACGAACCGGCGTTGGCAGAGCAGCCGCTCAGCACCACACTGGCTGCTGCGACGCCCGCAACCGCCAGAAAGATGCCCTTTCTTGGTGACTTCATTGTCTTGCCTTTCTTGATCTGTTGGAGTTACAGAACTTTGCTTTAAGGTGCAGGACCTCTTGGTGGAACTTTTCTTGTTACTGGTGTGCCGAACCGCGAGCGATTCGTTTCTCCGACCGGCTAGTGCTGTGTCCGTAGCCACGCCGTGGAGTCTTGTGGGAGCAACCCGTTTTGCAACGGAGTGCTCGTGAGGAGGAGCCGTGTGTAAGTAGGGAGCGTAACTGGCGCACCCGAGAGGTTCGTAACGCTAACGAACCCGAGCCCTCGCGAAAACGCGAGAACGCCAGGGACGCTGTCGATCCAGATGAGCGAACCGTCCCCGAGCGCGGGATGACTGCGTCGGATGCTGAGCGCCGTTCGGTAGAGAGACAACATCGAGTTGGAGTCTCCAGCCTCGGCCTCGACCGTGAGGCGCGCCCAGCCTTGCGGCTGGGGCAGCCAGGGCTCGCTCGTCGCCTCGTCCGGAACGAATCCGTACGGCGGCTCAGTTCCGCTCCACGGCATTGGGACGCGACATCCATCCCGGCCGGGGTCTATGCCGTCCGAGCGGAAGTACATCGGGTCCTGCAGCAGGTCGAGAGGGAGGTCTTCTGCCTCCGGCAGGCCGAGTTCGTCGCCCTGATAGACGTACAGCGAGCCGGGCAGAGCCGCACTCAGCAACGCGGCGGCGCGAGCGCGACGCATCCCGAGGTCGAGATCGGTGGGAGTGTGGAAGCGCTTGGTGGCGAAGGCAAACGAGGTGTCCTCGCGACCGTAGCGGGTGACGGGACGCGTGACATCGTGGTTGGAGAGCACCCAGGTGCTCGGCGCCACGACGGGAGCGTGGGCAGCGAGCATCGAGTCGATGGATTCGCGCAGCTGTGCCGCATCCCACGGTCTGGTCATGAAGTCGAAGTTGAACGCGGTGTGCATCTCGTCAGAGCGTAGGTACTTTGCGAACCGCTCGGGGTCCGGCATCCACACCTCGCCGACGAGCACGCGGGCGCCCTCGTAGGAGTCTGCAATGGCACGCCAGGACCGGTAGACGTCGTGGACCTCGTCGCGGTCGACATTCGGATGTTGGCCGGGCTCAACAACCTCAGGGACCTCGGGGAGCTCCGGGTCCTTGATCAGAAGAGCAGCCGAGTCAATACGAACACCGGCCACGCCACGGTCGAACCAGAAGCGCAGAACGTCCTCGTGGAGCTTGCGGACGTCGGGGTGGTTCCAGTTGAGGTCCGGCTGCTCAGGGGTAAAGAGGTGGAGGTACCACTCGCCCGGGGTGCCGTCGGGGTTGGTCGTGCGAGTCCAGGTGTCGCCCTGGAAGTTGGAGATCCAGTGGTTCGGCATCTCGTCGCCGTTCTCGCCTCGACCGGGGCGGAACCAGAAGCGCCCGCGCTCGGGAGATCCGGGAGGAGATGCCAGTGCGGCCTTGAACCACGGGTGCTGGTCCGAGATGTGGTTCGGAACGATGTCGATGATCGTGCGGATGCCGAGATCCAGCGCCTCACGGATGAGGGCTTCCGCCTCGGCCAGGTCACCGAACGACGGGTGAATCGTGAGGTAGTCCTCGACGTCGTAGCCGCCGTCCGCGAGCGGGGAGGCGTACCAGGGCGTGAACCAGATGGCGTCGACGCCAAGGTCGCGAAGGTAGGGAAGCCGGGACCGAACGCCGGCGAGGTCGCCCGTGCCATCTCCGTTACCGTCCGCGAAGCTGCGGATGTAGATCTGGTAGATGACCGCGCTGCGCCACCACAGCGGGTCGACGCCGCTCGGCGCGACCGGCATTTGCGCGGAGCCCACCTGTTCAGGGGTAGGTCCGGTATTGAGGACAGCAGTGTCCAAGAGTGGCTCAATTCTTTCGAAGCTGTGTTGGGCTGCTCAGAATGTAGCTAACTTGACAGAAAGATGCAAGAACTAAACAGAATGTAAGCAATTTGCGAGAACTTACATCGACTTACTGTGCATCCTTGGGCCCTCACGCGGTCAAAGGCGGACGGGTCCGGTCGAGCCGCGGACGACGAGTTCGGGCTCGAAGAGGAACTCGTCGGGAGCGGACGCCGTGCCGTTGATCTGGCTGACGAGCAGCTCGATGACCATGCGGCCCATCGTCTCGATCGGCTGGCGGACGGTGGTCAGGGGCGGTTCGACACAGTTCATGAGCGCCGAGTCATCGAACCCGATGATCGAAACATCCTCAGGAACTCGGAGACCCGCACGCCTCACGGCTCGAACCGCGCCGAGGGCAATCGGGTCGGATGCGCAGATCATCGCCGTCACCCCCGCGGCGAGCAGCCGCGTCGCCGCCGCCTGGCCAGCTTCGAGCGAATAGTGCGAGTGCACGATGTACTCGGGAGGCAGGTCATTCCCTGCGATCGCGAGGGCTGTTGCGAGCTTGCGCTGGGACGGGATGTGGTCGCTGGGGCCCAGAACTACGCCGATTCTGGTGTGTCCGAGCTGGCGGAGGTGACTCCACGCCTGCTGGGTCGCGACCGAGTCATCCGTTGAGACTGTTGCGAAGCCGAGCTCGGAGATGGGTGCGTTCACGAGAACCGCGGGAAGCTTGAGGTCGGTGATGCGCGCGTAATGCTCGTGGCTTGCGCCCTGTTGGCTGTACTGGCCGCCGACGAAGACGACACCGGATACCTGCTGCTGCAGGAGGAGGTCGACGTAATCCGCCTCCGAGATGCCGCCAACGGTCTGCGTGCAGAGCACGGGCGTGTAGCCGTTCTGGGCGAGAGCCCCACCCAGGACCTCACCGAATGCGGGGAAGATCGGGTTCTGGAGTTCGGGCAGAAAAAGCCCAACGAGGCGCGCCCGTTCACCGCGGAGCTTCGTCGGGCGTTCGTAGCCCAGCACGTCGAGCGCGGTCAGCACGGCGGTGCGAGTTGCCTGTGACACCCCCGGCTTTTCGTTCAGTACGCGGCTTACGGTGGCCTCACTGACCCCAACTTTTCGTGCAACCTCGGCGAGTCTCTGCGACATGCGCGTAATTGTACGCAAATTTCGCAAGAACTTGCGTAAATACCGGGGATAGGATGCGGGAATGCCCAGCAAAGCGGCGTCGCTCGCCCTTTCGAGTCACCCGGGACCGGCCATTGCGGTCACAATCATTAGCGCTGGACTCGGATTCGCGGTCGGGCTGGACCCAGCCGCGCTGATCTTCCTCTTCCTCTCCATGCTTGCGGGCCAGGTCTCGGTAGGGCTGTCCAACGACTGGATCGACGCCGAACTCGACCGCGCGGCTGGGAGAACGGACAAGCCGATCGCACGCGGCTGGATCTCCGCGACATCCGTTCGCAACGGCGCCTGGATCGCGGGCGCCCTCATGGTGGCGTTCGCGATTCCGCTGGGTTGGTCGTCCGCTGTGACCCTGTTCGCGGCGATCCTGCTGGCCTGGGCCTATAACCTCGGGCTCAAGCGGACGCCATTCTCGGTCGTCCCCTACATCCTGAGTTTTGGTGCACTGCCGGCGATCGCGACGCTCGCGCTCGACCCGCCGCAGGCTCCGGCGCTCTGGGCGCTCAGTGTCGGAGCGCTGCTCGGAGCTGCCGCGCATTTCGCCAACACTCTGCCGGACATCGACGCCGACCGAGCTGCCGGAGTTCGCGGGCTCCCCCAGTTGCTCGGGCGGCGCGTCTCCAGCATCATTGCGTACATCGTTTTGCTGCTTGCCGCCGTGCTCGAGGTCTTCGGCGCGGGCGGCCTCGGCTTCCTGCCCGCTGACATCGGACTCGCTCTCAACGTCGTGATCTGCACGATCGGCATCGTTCTCATCAATCGTCCGACGCGGTGGCACTTCCGCCTGATCATCCTCGCCTCGCTGATCGACGTGGTCGCGCTGCTCTTCGCGGGGCCAAGTCTGCTCGCGTAGCCACCCGAGATCACCGTTTCGTCGCGAGCTCGCCGAAAAATGTCAGCACTCTCGAGACAAATCGGTCACCTCGCCCGCGGTGTTGAGGGTTTGTTGGCCCGGTGGCGCTCATTCGACGCATCTGGCCGACAAACACTCACCCTCACGGTGAAGGTTGCGTTACGGGGCTATCTATAAAGAAAGTTTCCTGATACATTTCCCAGCAACTCAACGCCCCATGGAGTCGCCCCCGACGAACAGGAGCTACGGATGTCAACGACGACAACCCCAGGCACGCCCGGTTGGTTGCGCGCGCGCAACGACCGCGTCGCGCTGTCGTTGTTGCTGGAGCACGGTCCGCTGACGAGAAACCGCATCGGCGAACTGTCGGGGCTGTCAAAGCCCACCGCGGCCCAGATGGTCGCGCGCCTCGAGAGCGCCGGCCTGATTTCGGTCGTGGGCGAGGCATCCAATGGTCGCGGGCCGAACGCGGCCCTGTACGGCGTGCGCGATGATCGCGTGCGCGGCGTGGCCATCGATATCGGTCTCACTTCGACGACTTCCACGATTGTTGACGCGAGTGGTGGCATCCACCCCACGGTCGAGCGGAGCCTTGTCGGCGAGGACCGCTCCCCCGAGAACGACGTGCGCAGCGCCGTAATCGCCGCGGCCGAAGCGACCGGAGTCGATCCAGTTTCTGTCCGAATGGTGTGCGTCGGCGTGCAGGCCGCAACTTCCGACTTCGGCGAGCGCCTCTCCTTCACAGACACCCTGACCGGATGGCCGGAGACCGGCGCGCGCGCCCGCATCCGACAGCGCCTCGGGCTCGAGGTCGTCATCGACAATGACGTCAATCTCGCCGCCGTTGCCGAGCGGTCCGTCGGAGCGACGAAGGATGCAGCGAGCTTCGCCCTGCTCTGGATGGGTGAGGGTCTCGGCGTCTCGGTAGACCTCAGCGGGACGGTCCACCGCGGCGCGGCAGGTGGTGCCGGTGAGATCGGCTACCTTTCCGTGCCAAGGGAAGCCGCATCACTCGCACCGGATGCCGGTGACCTCACCGACCTCATCGGGGGTCCGGCAGTCGCAGCTATTGCCAGAGCGCATGGCGCGACCGGCAACAACCTCGACGAACTGCTGCGCGGCATCGACCAGAATCGCGCAGCGCTCGAACAGCTCGCGCCCCGCATCGCCCTGGGAATACTGCCAGTGCTCGCGGTACTCGACCCGGAGGTCGTCGTGCTCGGCGGACCCACCGGATCTGCCGGCGGCACTGCATTGGCGTCACTCGTCCAGAAACAGGTGTTGGAGCTGTCCCGCTGGCGCCCCGCAGTCGTCTCGACCACGGTTCGCGAGCATCCGGTGCTTGCGGGCGCACGTGAGCTGCTGCTCGGCGAGATCCGCGAGCGGCTGCACCGCGACGTGAACTCGCTTGTTTCATGAACCACCCGCAACCGAAAGCCCACCAAGAGAGGACCAGCACCGTGAACAGCATCACTCCCAACCATCGACTAGCACGAATGCGTCGCCGAGCGATCACTGTCGCAGCCATAGCTGCGGCGTCGGCGCTCGTCCTCACCGGTTGCTCTGGCGGCGGCAGCAACGGCGCCATCGCGTCGACGGCGCCTACCAAGCTCGAAGGCACCGTCTCGCTCTGGCATTTCTTCACCGACCGTGAGGCGAAGGCCATCCAGGGTGTCGTCAATGACTTCGAGAAGGCGAACCCCGGCGTTCACGTCGTGGTCCACCCGGGACAGGACGACACCAAGCTGCAGCAGGCGATCTCGGCGGGCAACAACGTCGACGTTGGCCTCTCGTATTCGACAGACATCGTCGGCGCGTTCTGCAGCAGTGGAGCGTTCATCAACCTGAACCCCTACATCAAACGCGACAAGGTGGATGTCTCCGACCTCACGCCGATCACCAAGAGCTACACCGAGTTCGAAGGCAAGCGCTGCGCCATGCCAGCGCTTTCGGATGACTACGCGCTCTACTACAACACCGACCTGCTCACCGCCGCCGGCATCACGACCCCGCCGAAGACGCTGAGCGAACTCGAAGCGGATGCGCTGAAGCTCACCACCTACAACGCCGACGGTTCGATCAAGACGCTGGGCTTCGACCCTGTCATGGGCTTCTACGAGAACGCCGCCGCGCACTACGGCCCTGCTGCCGGGGCGAAGTGGCTCGGCCCGGACGGTAAGTCGCTCATTGGGTCGGACCCGGCGTGGCAGGAGCTCATCAATTGGCAGACCGCGTTCGTTCAGAAGATCGGCTACGACAAGCTCAAGCGTTTCAACGCCGCGGCCGGCCAGGAGTTCTCGGCTGACAACAATTTCCAGAGCGGCAAGATCGCGATGAACCTTGACGGCGAGTGGCGCACGGCCTTCATCGCGGACCAGGCCAAGAACCTGCACTACGCGACGGCACCGTTCCCAACGGCCGATGACCACACCGACCTCTTCGGCGGCGGATACATCACCGGCAACATTGCAGGCATCGCCAAGGGTTCGAAGAATCCTGAGCTCGCCTGGGCGCTCCTCAAGTACCTGACCACGAACACTGCCGCCGTCGTGAAGCTGGCCAACGGGCTCAAGAACGTTCCGCACCTGACGTCAGCTCTGCAGTCATCCGATCTCGAGGTCAGTTCGCAATACAAGACGCTCATCGACGTTGCGGGCAACCCGAACTCGACCACAACACCCCCGAGCCCGGTCGGCGCCGGCTACCAGACCACGTTTGAGCAGTACTGGCAGAAGTACCAGGAGACTGGAACCGGTGACCTTGAGGCTGGCCTCAAGAACGTCGACAAGCAGATCAACGCTTCGATCGCCCTGGTTTCTGGTCCGTGACAGCAGTATCCGCACGCTCAGGGCGGCCCACTCCTGTGGTCCGCCCGGGGCAGCGGCGCGCACGCCGCCGCAGGCTCCTCGTCGTGCTCGCAATGCTCGCGCCGGCGCTACTTGGGCTCGCGATCTTCTTCGTCTACCCGCTCATCGCGTCGCTCTACTACAGCTTCACCAGCTACAACCTGCTGTCCGACCCGGTCTGGATCGGGCTGCGCAACTACCAGTACCTCTTTACGCAGGACCCCAACGTGGGAATCGCGGCGCTCAACACACTGTGGTTTGTCGTCATCATGGTTCCGGTCAAGCTCGCGTTCGCTTTCGCGGTCGCCGGCCTGCTGGCCCGGGCGCGTAAGGCGAACGGGACCTGGCGCACGCTGTACTACCTTCCTGCGCTCGTGCCGCCCGTCGCATCCGTCGTCGCTTTCGTCTTTCTGTTCAACCCCGGCACGGGTCCTGTCAATCTCATTCTCGGATGGCTCGGAGTCAAGGAACCACCGCTGTGGTTCAACGACCCCAATCTCTCGAAACCTTCGCTGCTGATCCTTGCGATCTGGGTGATGGGCGATGTGATGATCATCTTCCTGGCGGGTCTCCTCGACGTTCCGCGCGAGTTATACGAGGCGTCGTCGCTGGATGGTGCGAACGGGGCCCAGAAGCTGCGGTATGTAACCCTGCCAGCAATGTCTCCCGTGATCGTGTTCTCGCTGGTCACCGGCGTCATCGCGGCACTGCAGTACTTCACCGAAGCATCCGTCGCTTCTGCGGT
>DASXNG010000257.1:0-1840 GCA_036495225.1 Galbitalea sp. | reverse complement strand
TCAGGAAAATGGTAGTTCGCACCCTCGGAGGGGAGCTCAGGGAACTGACCGCGGAACGTCTCGCCCCATTGGACGTGAGACGTCACCTCGTCGTAGACGTTCGGCCTGCGCTGGCGTCCCTGCAGGTGCTCGAAGGTGCGCGGCAATTCTTCTTCTCCATCCTCCACGCTCGGCGAGACCAGCGCCGTACCGCGTGGCTTCTGTCGATTTAGAGACGCAAGATCCTAGCCGCCTTGGACGGAGAAACATGCGCCATTGATTAGCTCCGGCTGTGAGCTCCGGCTGTGCGCCAGGTCTAACGACGTTCGCTAATGTTGCACGTGCGACTCCCCGGTGTCAAGGGCAATCTGCGCCTGAACCTTTGTGATGTTCGGTAAGCTTTGTCCACCATGGAGGCAGCTTCTAGCGCGACCTCGGGGATCGAACTGCACGGTTCGTCCCTGCAAAACGAGTCCCAATCGTCGGTGCCCACGCACGACGCCCGGTCGCCGAAGCTGCATTCCGTTCGCGGCATGTACATCAAGCAGGCGGCGCAGATGGTGGGTGCGTCGCAGACGATGATCCGCAGCTGGGAGCAGCAGGGGCTGATTGCCCCGCAGCGAACTGCGTCGGGTTATCGGGTCTACACGGTTGATGACATCGCCCGCTTGAGGCGGATCAAGCATCTCATCCTCGTTGAAGGGCTCAACGCGGCCGGGGCCCGGAGGGAGCTCAACGACGGTGGGCTCCCGGTTCGCCAACAGAGCACCCCGACGCCTGGAACGCGCCTTCGCGCTCTCCGGCGTCGCCAGGGCATCTCGCTGCGTCAACTGGCGCGCGATACCGACCTCAGCCCGTCGTACGTCAGCGCCGTGGAGCGGTCCCTGTCGACGCCGTCGCTCGCCGTCCTGCACCGGCTCGCGGCCGCGCTCGGGACCAACATCGTGCGGCTCTTCCAGGATGAGGAACGTCGTCCGGCACGACCTGTGGTGCGGCCGGCCGAGCAACGGCCGCTGCCCTTTGACATGCCTGGTGTCCAGATGCTCGAACTCGCGATGGTCGAGACTACCCTCGAACCACTGCTCATTACGATCGCACCTGGAGCGGGGAGCCACGAGCCGTACTCTCATAGTGGCGACGAGTTCATTTATGTGCTTGCCGGCTCACTGCAGGTCACGCTCGATGACACCGAGGTTGCCGTGCTTCACCGTGGAGACGCGATGACCTTCGCGAGCCATCGCCCGCATGCCTGGCACAATCCCGGCCGGGAAGAGACCCGCGTCATTTGGGTGAACACTCCGCCGACTTTCTGATCGCTCAGCTCGGAGCGCTGCACCGTCGCCAGAACGCTCGCGCAGCGCGGCCCGAGTCCGCGTCGACAGCGTGCACGGGGCCGTCAACGCACCGACGCTTACGGTGACCTCCATGGACACGAGTGGAGGACCAGCTCGCCTCTTCCGGCAACCTAAGGCGACCGCAGAACCCCGCGAAGATGTCGTCGGCCGGCCATCGCCACGGGCAAAAAGCCCAGGCACGTATTCGGCAGATTCTCTTCGCAAACTTCGAGTGTTAACTACCTTCATGAGGACCGTCAGCCTTTGGGAGCGCCATCCGATTCGCTGTCCTCCGTGAGCAGGGCAATTGCGCGTACCGGGGAACCGGTCCCGCGCCGGAATGGAATCGGAAGTCCGAAGTACGTGAACCGCCGATTGACTACCCGGTCGAGGTTGGTGAGGTTCTCCGTGTTGCTGATGCGGTACTCCGCGCAGACCATGTGGCCCGAAAAGCCATCGTCGTCACTGTGGTCAATCGCAACGGCATCGATTCCAATATTCACCACGCCCCGTTCGGCAAGCCACGC
>DASXNG010000256.1:0-10966 GCA_036495225.1 Galbitalea sp. | reverse complement strand
GTCGAGTCCGCGGAGCGTGCCGGAGTAGTAGAGCAGTTGCGCGCCCGTGAGGCGGTCGAACAACCTCAGGCGGTCAGGCAGAACGCCCATGTTCCTCTTGGCTGCTACCGGGTCTTTCCAGACATCCGATCCGTGGACAATGACGCGACCGGCGTCCGGACGCAGCAGGCCGGTCACCATGGACAGCGTCGTGGTCTTTCCCGCTCCGTTGGGTCCGACGATGCCGTAGAAGGATCCGGCCTCAACCGACAGGTCGATGCCAGCCACCGCGACGGTGTCACCAAATCGCTTCACGAGTCCCTGCACCGAGAGCACCACCTCACGAGGCGGATCGGGCTCGACAACCTTGCGAGTTGTCGTTCTGGCGGAGGTGGGCTTGCGCGCAGCAGCCTTGGTCGACTTGGTGCCGGAGGGCGGGCGCGGTGCGGAAGCCTTCTGGCTCGCTGTCGCGAACGAGGCGGCGAAAGCTTCAGGGTCTGAGTCCACGGAACAACCGTACCAAGCTGTGCAGAGTGCTTACGTCTAGTATCACGAAACTACAACAACCCGCCCGATCCGACGTGTCTTCGCGGGCGCGCCAGCTACCATTTCTGAAAAGCACAACGGTGTGTCCATAGGTAATCCCCTCGGTAAACAATCAGCAAACTCTTAGGTAGTTGCAGTTGTGTAGGCAGAAGCCTTCTTGTACCGGGGCGAATCACACGGGAGACGAATCGTGAGCACGCAGGTAGTTATTCTCGCTGCGGGAATGGGCAGTCGCCTCGGTCGTACCCTCCCGAAGCCACTGACTCAGTTGGGCGACGGCAGAAGCATCCTGCAGCAGCAGTTCGACAATATCCATCAGACCCTCGGCAAGAAGACGCCGGTCACTCTGGTCGTCGGCTACAAGCTCGAGCACATCATCGAAGCATTCCCACACGCGTCGTTCGTTTACAACGAGCGCTATGACCAGACGAACACCTCAAAAAGCCTGCAGCGCGCACTTCAGGCCTCCGGGAACGGCGGCGTTCTCTGGATGAACGGCGACGTCGTTTTTGACCCGGCAGTGCTCGACCGCGTTGCAGACCTGATCGCGCGTGACCGCTCCTTCGTGTGTGTCAACACCGCCAAGGTGTCAGACGAAGAGGTCAAGTTCACGATCGACAGCGAAGGCTTCATTAAGGAAATCTCGAAGACTGTCGTCGACGGACTGGGCGAGGCAATTGGTGTGAACTACATCTCGCGCGCGGACAAGGCAGTACTGCTGCGCCAACTCAAGCGCGTTGACGATCAGGACTATTTCGAGCGCGGAATCGAGCTGGCAATCGAGCAGGACAAGCTGCGCTTTGAGCCAGTCGACATATCCGACCTCTATGCTGTTGAAATTGACTTCGCAGAAGATCTGGAGAGGGCGAACCTCTTCGTTTAGAGCTTCGCGATCGCGGCGGTTTTGTAGAAACCATGCCGCGAGACTCGACCAGTAGTGAGGTAACGTGACCGCCCTAGTTGCGCCGCGCCGCGAACGCACCCAGGCCCAGCGTTACCGCCATTCCCTGTGGCTGCTCACGAAGCGCGACCTACAGGTTCGCTACACCACCTCTGCGCTCGGCTACGTCTGGTCGATCCTCGACCCGTTGCTCATGTCGGCGATCTACTACTTCGTCTTCGTCATCCTGTTCAATCGAGGCACGTACACGGAAGAGCCGTACATCGTCTTCCTCATGTCTGCCCTGTTGCCGTGGACCTGGTTCAACGGCTCGATCAATGACCTGGCGAAGGCCTTCATTCGCGAGGCGAAGCTCATCCGCTCGACGAGCATCCCCAGGTCGATCTGGATCCTACGAATAATGCTGTCCAAGGGCATCGAGTTTCTGCTCAGCCTGCCGGTGCTCGCCGTGTTCGTGGTCATCACGCAATTCACCGCAACGAAGGCTCAGATCGAACCCAACATATTTTGGTGGCCACTGGCCATTGTTCTCGAAGCGATCCTGATCGTCGGACTCGGGTTCATCATTGCTCCGATCGTGGTCTTCTTCCGAGACCTCGAGCGTGCCATCAAGCTCGTCCTACGGCTGCTCTTCTACGCCTCGCCGATCGTCTACGGGATCGGCAAGTTCGACGAGCACAGTGTGATCAAGCACATCCTCGATTTCAACCCCCTCACCGGGATCATGTCGATCTACCGTTCGGCGTTCTTCAAGGGGGAGCTGGACTGGCCGGCCGTTGGCATCGCTGCCGTCGAGTCCCTGATCATCCTTGTGGTCGGCATCCTGATGTTCCGTCGCAACGTTCGCGCAGTCTTGAAGGAGCTTTAGGATGTCCGCGACCCAGACCACCCCGATCGGCAAGCCGGTCATCAGCGCAACCAATTTGGGCATCCAGTTCAAGCGCAACCGTCGGCACAAGCGGAGCTTCAAGGATCTGTTCGCCGAAAGCAGTCGTCGCTCAAAACCGGACGAATTCTGGGCTCTGCGCGACGTCTCATTCGACATCGCGGAGGGCGAGTCGATCGGCGTCGTGGGGCGAAACGGCCAGGGCAAGTCAACACTGCTGAAACTGGTTGCAGACGTGATGTTGCCAGACGAGGGCCGCGTAGAGGTCACGGGCGGCGTCGCTCCGCTGATCGAGATCACAGGCGGGTTCGTCGACGACCTGAGCGTTCGCGAGAACGTGTACCTCACCGCCGGGCTGCACGGGATGAGCACCGACGAAATCGCCGAGCGTTTCGATGAGATCATCGACTTCGCCGAGATCGCCGACTTCATCGACACGCCATACAAGCACCTGTCGAGCGGCATGCGGGTGCGCGTGGCCTTCGCGGTAATCTCCCGGCTCGAGGAACCCATCCTTCTCGTCGACGAAGTGCTCGCTGTAGGCGACCGGCAGTTCAGGGAGAAGTGCTACCGGCGCATCGACGAGCTGCTGGCCGGCGGCCGCACGATGTTCTTCGTCTCCCACAGCGAGAACGACCTTCTGCGGTTCTGCAAGCGCGGCCTCTACCTCGATAAAGGCAAACTCGTATTCGACGGACCAATACAAGAGGTTGTCGCGCGCTACAACAACGACTACAAGTCGTAGTTATGACACTTTTGTCCCAAGGCAGCCAGGCGTTCGGCCGCGGGCTCGACATGCTGTTGTCCGTACAGCGACCCGCGGTGCTTGCGCACATCCGCAGCATCCGCAAATCGAAGCCCGATGCGACGCCAGCGCAACTCATCGCGATCCTCGAAAAGCGGTACCTCGCCGCGGTCACGACCGGAGGAGCGGCGGTCGGAGTCGCTGCTGCCCTGCCCGCGATCGGCACCGTTGCGTCCCTAGCGCTGTCCACCGCTGAGACCGCAGGATTTCTTGAGGCGAGCGCGCTGTTCGCGCAATCGGTGACCGAGGTACACGGGATCGCCGTCGTTGACCCCCAACGCGCGCGGACACTGGTCATGACGATGATCCTGGGTAGCGCCGGTACGGAGCTCGTCGAACAACTCGCGGGCGAGATCGTCGGAGTCGCGCCCGCACGGTCGGCGTTCTGGGGCGAACTCGTCGCAAAGAACATCCCTCGATCGGCGATCGGTCAGGTAGCGCGACCAATGCGCCGCTACTTCGTTGGCAGGTTCGCGACGCGCGAAGGTGCAGGTATCGTCGGTCGAGCGATCCCGTTCGGCATTGGCGCCGTCATCGGCGGTGTCGGCAACCACTTCCTAGGCCGCCGAGTAGTGCAAAGTGCGCGCACGGCGTTCGGGGTGCCGCCGGCACTCTTTCCGCTCGAACTTGCGTCTGCTCCCCCACCGACGGTCATCGAGGGGATCATTCCCCAGTAGCCGCTCACCGGTCGGCGGCGGCGGCTAATTTCGCCGCATGACCAGACGTCGCCTTGCCGCCCTCAGCACACAGCACGCCTACCGTGTTCCGTGGCATTTGGACCGCGGAGACGGTGTCTACTGCTTGCGCAACCTCGGCGATGAGCGGCTCACCGGTGTCACGTTCAGCCTCTACGGCTCAGGCGTCATGCCAGCCTCGGCTCCCGCCACTCTCGAACCGGGCGACACGCTCGAGCTGGTGATCGCCGGTCACGACCTGGCGCGCGACACGATCGGGGTTGTGCGGTGGTTTCGCCCCAACCGGGATGAGTACCTGTGGCGAGTGAGCGTCTAGGGCTCGGGCTGCCTGCGATCCCTGAGGTTCTCGAGGGGCTCGGGGTCGAGCAGCCGCGTGCCGAAGGCACCGGCGTCGTCGAGCCCTCACCTGCGGAGTACCGTGCGCTAGTAATTCGCACCCGAGATCTCGACGACGGCGCGCTGCGCGGCGCCTGCTCGATGCCCAGTAACTGCTCGATCCCCAGTAAGTGTTCGATCCCCAGGAGCCCGGTCCGCGCAGGCCCGACTGCTACTGTCGGAGCGTGCGCCGCTTCACCTTTGCAACGGGGAATCTCCGTAAGGTGCTCGCGCTCCCGCTCTATGGTCTCGGCGCCCTGGTCACAGTGTTCGTGCCACGCACCAACAACCTGTGGGTCTTCGGCTCCGGCAGCGGGGTCGGCGAAGGCGCACTCGCTCTGTTCAAGTACGCGCGCACGACAAATCCATCGTTGAGACTGGTCTGGCTGGCCCGCAACGCGCGCGATCTCGAAACCGCGACGAAGCTGGGATTGGAGACCGTCCTCGCGTCATCGGCTCAAGGTTTCTGGCTCACGGTGAGGGCGCGCGTGGTCGTCCTCACGCACGGTTTCGGCGACGCCAATCGTTTCGGTACACGCGGCGCCTTCATCGTGCAGCTGTGGCACGGCATCCCGTACAAGCACGTTCATCTCGACTCCGCCGCGACGCTCCGAGTGCCGTTCTTGTCTCGGTTCGGATTTGTACAACGCGGAATGCGTAAGGCGTACGCGCAGTCGGCTAGCGCCATCCGGCTTTTCTCGACCGCCTCACCTTTTTCGGCGGCACGCATCCAAACCGCGTTCGGACTGCCCACCGGTCGAATCGTCATCACCGGCGATCCGCGCGACGACATCATCACCACTGAAACCCGCGACGAAGCTCGCGCACTCATCGCCGACCGGCTGGGTCTACCCACGCTCCCGGAACGCATCCTCATGTACGCACCCACCTGGCGAGACGGTGAACTCGACCCCGCGATCCCGACTGAGACGGACTGGGAGCGCATCCAGGCCTACGTCACCGCAACCAAATCGCTGCTCATCGTGCGGTCGCATCCACTCGGTGCTGGCGACTATTCCGCGGGACTGTCCGAAAGCATCCGGATGCTTGGGGCCGACCTCCAGGCAGACGTGAATCCCCTGCTCCCGGGCGTCGACGTTCTGGTGACCGACTACTCGTCGATCGCCTTCGACTACTCCCTCACAGGCGGCGAAATCATCTACCTCGCCCCCGATGTCAACGACTACAACGACACACGCGGGGCATACGAGCCCTACCGGGACTTCAGCGGCGGCACGGATGTCGGCGACTGGCCAGCAGCGATCGAACTGCTCGAGCGCGCTGACGGCGACACCAAGTTCCGCAAGCAACTGCTGACCCACACCGACTGGTTAGCGCATCGAGTCCACAGCTTCCGCGACGGACACAACACGGCTCGCGTTTATACCGCGATTCTCGCGCGTCTGTCCGGAGACGACTCGCCCATCTCCGTGCCGTTCGGCCTCGCCGTCGATGCGCTCAACATCACGGCGGAGCCTTCGCCAAGCCTCGTCATTGGCGGCCCGGTCGGCGGACCAGTGCCCGCAACCGCGACACTCACGGGTACCCGGCTAGCGCTCCCGGGCAAGCTCACCGTCAGCGGCAGGCGCTGGACGGCGACGGTGCCGCTGCTGTCCTCGCGTTGGAAGAGCACACCGCTACCACCGCCCTCTGGCACCTACCGTGTGCGCGTCGCCGACGCGGATGATCGCCCGATCGACCTGAACGTGAGCGCCGCCATCCCGAGCGCGCTCCTTCGTCCCGGCCTCTTCCGCGCGTCCTTCACTTCGACGAGCACGCTGAACGTGACTTTCGCGGCGCCGCTGACCGACGCGGAACTCGGGCAGGAGAACCAGTCGCGACTCGAGTCTCGCTACCGCGCCGCCAGCGCTCCGCTCGAGGACGCCGTGTTTCTGGAGAGCTACTACGGTCGCAACGTGTCCTCGAATCCGCGCGGCATCGATCGCGCGCTTTCCGTGCTCCGCCCTGAAGTCGCCCGATACTGGTCCGTCACGGATGCCTCGGTCGAGGTACCGGAGGGCGCAACCGCTGTCGTGGAGGGCAGCGCCGCCTGGTGGGACGCGCGAGCATCCGCCCGCATGCTCATCGTCAACGACTGGCTGCGCAAGCGCTACCGCAAGCGCTCGGGACAATCCGTGCTGCAGACCTGGCACGGCACTCCGCTCAAGACGATCGCGCTGGACCGGAAGGGCGTGCGACTTCCCGCAGCGATCGCCACTCGCCGTGAACGTTCGCGCTGGGACCTCATGCTCGCGCAGAACGACTTCAGCGCGGGCGCGTTCCGCTCGTCGTACGCCTTCCGCGGCCCGATCTGGCAGGAAGGCTATCCTCGCAACGACATCCTGTTGACCGGCGATGCGGCAGCCGTCCGCGCGCGACTGGGCATATCAACCCAGGCGAAAGTGGTGCTGTACGCGCCGACCTGGCGAGACGATCGACCGGGAAAGGTCGATCTCCTCGACGTCGCCGCGTTCAGCGAAGCGCTCGGCGCCGGCTACGTAACGCTCATTCGCGGACACTCCCGAACGATGCAGCCCGGCACGGACGTCGTCGCAGCCGGGGTACTGGATGTCACGACCTACCCGGACATCTCCGACCTCTTCCTCGTCGCCGACGCGCTGATCACCGACTACTCCTCAGTGATGTTCGACTTCAGCGTGACCGGCAAGCCGCTCTATTTCTATGTTCCCGACCTCGAGCACTACCGCGACGAGCTTCGCGGCTTCTACTTCGACCTGCTCGAGACCGCGCCGGGGCCTGTCGTCACCGATCCGGACCGGCTCGCCGCGAGCATCCTGCACCCGGATCCGGCCGCATACGAAGCGCGCTATGCGGCCTGGCGTCAGCGGTTCAACCCTCGCGACGATGGGCACGCGGGCAACCGGGTCGTCGACCGCCTCACGATAGAAGGATTCCTGTAGCCGGCTAGAGATCGGTACGCGACGTATCGAAGGTCTCGCGGCCGCCCCACAGCAGCCCCTTGATGAAACCGGCGCCCCAGGTCAGGTGCATGCTCGGCAGTACGAGAATGAAGAGCCACCGGTCACGCCACGACTTGCCGTTCTCATAGATCAGGCCGAGATAGATGAGCAACAGGACGTACGCGACGAGACCCGTGTGCACGATGAAGGCCAGCAAACTCAACTTGCCCCAGTGAATCGCACCCGTGAGTTGCAACGTGCCACCAACGATGCTGATGATGAAGGCGATCACGAGGAGCGGCGGTGCAAAGAACCGCAGGGGCGTGCTGCGCGGATGACGCCGCACGAGTTCGCCGCGCCAGACGCCTGTGGTGAAGAACTGTCGAGTCAGCTTGCGCCAGTTCTCGCGCGGCCAGTAGGTGACCTTCAGCTCGGGATCGAACCAGACCGTGTGCCCCGCCTCACGGATGCGGAGGTTGAGTTCCCAGTCCTCACCGCGCTTGAGCGACTCGTCGTAGCCGCCGACCTCGGCAAGGACCTCGCGGCGGAAGACGCCAAGGTACGCGGACTCCGCCGGACCCTCGTGACCACCGCCGTGATAGCTCGCCCCGCCGAGCCCGAACTTGCTGTTGTAGGCGCGCGCAACTGCAGATTGGAAGGGCGTTTTGCCGCTCGCAACCATGATGCCGCCGACGTTCGCGGCACCCGTTCGATCGAGCGTCGCTACGGCTCTCGTCGTGTAGCCGGGCGCGAGCTCCGAGTGCGCGTCGACTCGCACGATGACCGGATGATCGGTCGCAGCGATCGCGAGATTGAGCCCGGCCGGGATGTCGGTATTGGGGTTGTGGACGAACAGAATCCTGGCATCCTGCGCCGCAAGCTTTTCGACCAGCTCTGTCGTTCCGTCCGAGGATGGGCCGAGGGCGAGCACGAGATCCTGTTCGCCCGCGTAGTCCTGGCTGAGGATCGTTCGAACGGCGTTTTCGACATACGCCACCTCGTTCAGAACCGGCATCACATAGGAGACGCCTGGGGCGGGTTTGTCGCTGAATGCCAAGTCAATCCAATACGTCGATCGAGTCGGTTGAGCCTACCAGCGCGGGCCAAGCCGACCGCCGACGGACCCGACAGAACGGGCACGGCCGCGGCGTGAACCGCGAACCGTGCCCGTTCGTTGAGTTTGCTGTTATGACTGTGTCGGCAGTTCGCCGAGCACGACGCTCGTGTTGGTCGTGTGACCGTCACGAACGTAGGTGATCGACGCCTTCGAATCAGCGGCCAGAACACGAACCTGAGCGGTCAGGTCGTTCGCGTTCGTGATCGGGATCCCGTTGAAGTTGGTGATCACGTCGTTCGCCTTGATGCCAGCCTTGTCAGCAGCGCCGCCGGAGACGACCGACTTGACGAGTGCGCCAACCGTCTTCGAGGTGGTCGCGCTGCCGTCTGTGGTGACATCGGTGACGGATGCGCCGAGCAGGCCGTGCGTCGCGCTTCCGTTCTTGATGATGTCGTCAGCGATGCGTACCGCAACGTTCGACGGAATGGCGAAGCCAACTCCGATGCTGCCGGACTGGCCGCCGCTGGACGAGCTGTCGCTCGCACTGGCAATCGCGCAGTTCACGCCGATGACCTTGCCGCTGCTGTCGAGCAGTGCGCCACCGGAGTTACCCGGGTTGATGTCCGCGTCGGTCTGAATGACCGAGAGCGAGACCGTCGACTGAGCTGAGGTCGAAGGCGTCTGGCTCTGGGTTCCGCCCTGGCCACCGAAGTTCCAGAAGTTGAACGGGCTCGAGCCGCTGCCGCTGCCGCTGCCACCGTTCGACGAGTCACCGCCGGACGGAGCTGCGGATGACTGCACGGTGATGCTGCGGTTGAGAGCGCTGATGATGCCGTCGGTAACGGTACCGGAGAGGCCGAGCGGGGCGCCGATCGCGACGGCCATGTCGCCGACGTTGAGCTTGCTCGAGTCTGCGAATTGCGCCGGCTGGAGTCCACTAACATTCTGCAGCTTGATGACCGCGAGGTCATCTGTCGGGTCGGTGCCGACAACCTTGGCCGAAAGGAGGCGACCGTCGTTGGTCTCGACCTGTATCTTCGGCGTCGCGGTTGCGCCGTCAAGGGTGACGACGTGCGTGTTGGTGAGAACGTAGCCATCCGATGTGAGGATGATGCCCGAGCCGGTGCCGGCCTCAGACGATGCGGTCACGTTGATGGTCACGACGGACGGCGATGCTTTGGCGGCGACGGCCGTGATGGTGGTCGCGTTCTTCTTGTCGTTGACCGTGACGCTGGTCGCGCCGGTTGTGTTCGATGCGACCGAACCGCTCGGGTTGTTGTTGGCGTATGCGGCGATGCCAATACCGGCGCCGGATACACCGCCAACGATGGCGGCAACCGCGGCGGCAACGACGACGATGCCTACTCCGCTGCGCTTGGCGCCTTTGCCAGAGGGCTTCTGGGGCGCCTCCGGTGCAACGGGGTTCACAACAGTCTCAGGCGGCGCTGCCGAGCTGTAGTGGGAAGTGGGAGGGGTGGGCTCCGTCGGGGTGTCGGACATTATTAGAGCTCCTTTCAGCAGAGCAAGCATCGACTGCGAACCTGAACATATGATTTGTGTAGGCTGAATGCTCGCTGTCGCGCGCCAATACTCTGCGCTTGAAGGGTCTAGCAGCCCGGCCCGGAGGGGTTCTCCGTGCAGTCACGGCCTACCAAAACGGTCTTCGCATCGCCCGCGGTGGCCTTCAGCCGATTGGCAGGAAGCGTTATGGTTCCGACCACGGGAATCCACTGCCCGCCTGCAAATTCGTAGTCCGCACGAAACTGTATCGACAAATCGATGTAGTACGTACCCTCGGCCGTATAGACGTGGCTGGTCTGTGTTTCGCTGAAATCCGTCTCGCCGAGGGCCGCCCAGGTGGCACCCTTGGTGGACCGCGTGGCCGCGTGGCCATCGCCGTAAGTCCAGTGCCACGAGATCGGGATGAAGCGGACGCTCGCAGGCTGCCCGAGCAGGCTCCCGTGCACAACCTCGGTGCCGACGACCGAGTAGAAGTTGGTGCTCAGACCGACCACCATCCAACCGTTCGGCTCCATGTGATCAGTGCCTGGGATCGCCTTGAAACTCCGGATGTCGCTCATCGTCACCGCGGGGTTACCCGGCCCTCCCGGCGGGATCACCCCGAACGTGTCGTCACAGACAATGGGCTGCGTACCCGGCGGGCAGGTGGGCTCGTCGTCGGCGCCGCCACCGCTGTCACCGCCCGAACCGTCGCCGGCACCCGGGGAGCCTGGTTGCGTCGAATTGCCCGTGAGGTCTACCCCGCTGTTGGTGGTTGAGCCGGACACGGTGCAGGTGCCTTGTTGAACTTCGACTCGTGAACAAGGCGGCTCCGCTGCCGCTGACTGTGGCGCGAGCTGCACGCTTAACCCAAGTGCGAGCGCGGCTAGGAGCAGAAGTTTTTTCCGGACCATGGCCGATTACCTGCGACTCGTAGTGTCTGTGATTCTGAATTCTCGGTGGTGAACGCAACGACCACCGGATAAATGTCAACCCGCGTGGACGGGGTTACGTCCTTGCCCGCCTTGTCGATTTCCCGCGTCCTTGTGAGGTTGACACACACGTACACGGTGATGTTCGCGCCATGTGCAGTCTCTTCATTCCTTTGAAGCTTGAACGTTGTGAAACTTGTGGAACCCGCGAATGAGTCACCAGTCTTCGCAAATTGCGCATACGACGTCAGTTCTACGGTCAGCCAATCCGCAGTGACGAAGGGCGTGAGTCGCGCGGCATCACTTCCGCCTTGATTGCCAATTTCATCGGAAACTCGTGCATACGCGACATACGCCTTCTCCGCCGCC
>DASXNG010000255.1:0-14138 GCA_036495225.1 Galbitalea sp. | reverse complement strand
ACGGCTGGTCAAGGAGCGCCCGTGGTCCCGGTGGACAGCGATCGCTCTCGCCGGCGTGCTCACCGTCGTCAACCAGTACACGATCATCCTGACCATTCGGGACCTACTGAGCGGCAACATCACGGGAGCCGATGTGCTCTTCACCGCGGCCCAAGTTTGGATCATCAACGTCATCGCGTTCGCACTCGTCTTCTGGGAACTCGACCTCGGCGGACCGTTCCAGCGTCGCGTGTACAACGCGCGAGACACGCGCGACGTGGACTTTCGCTTTCCGCAGCACGACGGTGCGCCGGGTAACAAGTACTGGGAGCCGGCATTCTTCGACTACTTCTACTTCTCGCTGAGCAACCAGATGGCGTTCAGCCCCACCGACGTGATGCCGATGACAAAGCGCGCGAAGGCCCTCATGGGCTACCAAGCGTTGACGGGGTTCGTGCTGCTGGCATTGGTGATCTCGCGTGCGGTGAACATCCTGCAATGACTGAGCGGATCGCCGCATAGGTGCTCGGTTGCGACAAATGAGGTCGGGCGCCCGAACACAATTGCCCCAACGGAGCACGTTTAGCCACGGCGAGAGGGATTCGGCTACCTAAACGCGGGCGGGCAGCACCGAGTCCAGCGCCGTGCGGTACTCCTCAAGCGACCGGGCCTCGCCCGGGGCGGTGATGAAGCTCGCGCGGATGATGCCTTTGGCATCGATGATGAAGGTCGCGCGGTTCGCGAACCCCTTCTGCTCGAGGAATACGCCGTACTCCTTGGCTACTGCGCCGTGCGGCCAGAAATCCGCGAGCAGCGTGAAGTCGTAGCCTTCCGCCTCGGCGAACGCCCGAAGGGTGGCCTTCGAGTCGACGGAGATGCCCAACAGTTCTACGTCGTTGTTCTTGAACAGCGAGAGGTTGTCACGCAGCGTGCACATCTCTGTGGTGCAGGTGCTCGAAAATGCGAGCGGAAAGAAAACGAGTGCAACTGGCTTCTTGCCGTGGAAGTCACGAAGTCGGACGTGCTCGCCAAACTGGTTGGGAAGTTCAAAGTCGGGTGCCTGGGTGTCAATTTCCAGAGCCATTGTGGGGAATCCTTTCGCGCCGGTCACCGGTGATCCGACGGCACAACGTTTCATGTTACGCCGCCAGCCACGCAGTTGCCTTCGCTGACATGCCCCGCGCAGCACAGGACGAAACCGCCACCTAGAATTGTTCCGGCTAGTCGAATCCTCCAAAGTCGTAACCCGACTTCTACAGGAAGACTGTTGCCCGTCTGTCTCTACCAGGAAGAGGTCAAGGTGACGGTAAATGATCAGGACCCGTACTCGGTGAACCACATCGACAGGGACCCTGAAGAAACCGCCGAGTGGAACGATTCGCTTGATGCGGTCGTTGAAGAGAAGGGTCACGAGCGCGGTCGAGAGATCATGCTCAGCCTGCTCAAGAGGTCGAAAGACCTGCAGCTCGGCGTTCCGATGGTTCCGACAACGGACTACATCAACACCATCGCTCCAGAAAATGAGCCCGAGTTTCCGGGCAACGAGGACATCGAGCGCCGCTACCGCGCCTGGCTTCGCTGGAATGCAGCCATCACGGTTCACCGCGCGCAGCGCCCCGGAATCGCGGTCGGTGGTCATATCTCCACCTACGCGTCATCCGCAGCCCTGTATGAGGTCGGTCACAACCACTTCTTCCGCGGCCAGAACGACCCGAGCGGCGGCGACCAAATCTTCTACCAGGGCCACGCCTCCCCCGGCATGTACGCCCGCGCCTTCCTCGAGGGACGACTCGGTCCGGACCAGCTCGACGGCTTCCGCCAGGAGAAGTCCCACGCCGCCGGCGGCCTTTCGTCCTACCCGCACCCCCGGCTCATGCCCGACTTCTGGCAGTTCCCGACGGTCTCGATGGGACTCGGCCCGATCAACGCGATCTATCAGGCCCAGCTCAACCGCTATCTGACCAACCGTGGCATCAAGGATGTCGGCGACTCTCACGTCTGGGCGTTCCTGGGCGACGGCGAGATGGATGAGGTCGAGAGCCGCGGAGCACTGCAGCTCGCCGCGAACGACGGACTCGACAACCTGACCTTCGTCATCAACGCCAACCTGCAACGTCTCGACGGACCAGTGCGCGGCAACGGCAAGATCATCCAGGAGCTCGAGAGCTTCTTCCGCGGCGCCGGTTGGAACGTCATCAAGGTCATCTGGGGTCGCGAATGGGACGCGCTGCTCAAGCGCGACACGACCGGCGCTCTCGTCAACCTGATGAACCGGACTCCGGATGGCGACTTCCAGACGTACAAGGCCGAAAATGGCGCATACGTTCGCGAGAACTTCTTCGGGCGTGACCCGGTCACGGCCGAACTCGTCAAGGACTACACCGACGACCAGCTTTGGGCGCTCAAGCGTGGTGGCCACGACTATCGCAAGGTGTACGCGGCGTTCAAGGCAGCAACAGAGCACAAGGGCCAGCCGACCGTCATCATCGCTCACACCATCAAGGGCTACGGTCTCGGACCGTCGTTCGAGGGCCGCAACGCGACCCACCAGATGAAGAAGCTCTCGCTCGACAACCTCAAGCAGTTCCGTGACGCGATGCACATCCCGATCAGCGACGCAGTGCTCGAGGAGAACCCGTACCTGCCGCCGTACTACCACCCGGGTGAGGGTGACGAGGCGATCCAGTACCTGCAGGAGCGCCGTCGCGCCCTTGGCGGATACGTGCCTGAACGGCGCCACAAATACGCGCAGGTCAACCTGCCGGATGACTCGGCGTACGCAATCGCGAAGAAGAGTTCCGGCAAGCAGGAGATCGCCACGACCATGGCCTTCGCCCGACTGCTCAAAGACCTTCTCAAGGCTCCGGGCTTCGGCAACCGCATCGTCCCGATCATCCCCGACGAGGCACGCACGTTCGGAATGGATGCGTACTTCCCGACATCCAAGATCTACAACCCGAACGGGCAGCACTACACGTCGGTCGACCGCGAGCTGCTGTTGGCCTACAAGGAGAGCCCACAGGGCGCCATCATCCATGTCGGTATCAACGAGGCCGGTGGATTCGCGTCGTTCACAAGTGTCGGAACGTCGTACTCGACGCACGGCGAACCGCTCATTCCGGTGTACGTCTTCTACTCGATGTTCGGGTTCCAGCGCACGGGCGACGCCATGTGGGCCGCCGGTGACCAGATGGCACGCGGGTTCATCGTCGGCGCCACCGCCGGTCGCACCACTCTGACGGGTGAGGGCTTGCAGCACGCTGACGGTCACTCGATCCTGCTGGCTTCGACGAACCCCGCGGTCGTCGCCTACGACGCCGCGTATGGGTACGAACTCGGGCACATTGTGCAGGACGGCCTGAAGCGCATGTACGGCGGGGAGCACCCAGACCCGAACGTCATGTACTACCTGACCGTGTACAACGAGCCGATCATCCAGCCTGCTGAGCCGGAGAACCTCGACGTCGATGGTCTGCTGCGCGGTATCTACCGCATCTCCGAGGGACAGCCGGAAGGACCGAAGGCACAGCTTCTCGCCTCGGGCGTCGCCGTGCCGTGGGCTCTCGAAGCCCAGGAGCTGCTCGCGAAGGACTGGGGCGTCTCAGCGGATGTCTGGAGCGTGACGTCCTGGACGGAACTGCGTCGTGACGGCCTCGCGGCCGAGGAGCACAACTTCCTGAACCCCTACGAGGACCCGCACGTTCCGTACGTCACCCGCAAGCTGCAGGATGCGCGCGGCCCGTTCGTCGCGGTCACCGACTTCATGCACGCGGTGCCGGACCAGATCCGACAGTTCGTTCCGGGCGACTACGCGACGCTGGGCGCGGACAACTTCGGATTCTCCGACACTCGGGCGGCCGCTCGCCGGTACTTCAAGATCGACGGCCCGTCGCTCGTCGTTCGCACGCTCGAGTCGCTGGCCAAGCGGGGCGAGATCGACCGCCTGGTGGTCGGCGCCGCGATCGAGAAGTACCGCCTGCTCGACGTCACCGCTGGCACGACCGGAAGCGCTGGGGGCGAGAGCTAACCTCCCGTGGCGCCCAAGACGAAGGCCCAGACGCTGGCGTGGTTGCGCACCATTTCCGGTGAGTTGTCCACTGCCACGCTGAAACGACTCGAAGACACTCTGCCCTGGTACGGCGACATGCCACCAGGGCGGAGGTCTGCGGTCGGGCTGGTCGCGCAGGCTGGCATCACCTCGTTCATCAGCTGGTTCGAGGACCCGAAGTCGACACCGTGGATCGCCGCGGATGTCTTCGGTGCGGCCCCGCGCGAGCTGCTGCGATCCGTGTCGCTGCAGCAGACCCTGCAGCTCATCCGCATCACGGTCGAGGTGGTCGAACAGCGCGTGACTTCGGCCGACGACGTTCTGCGCGAGGCGATCCTGCTGTACTCCCGCGAGATCGCCTTTGCCGCAGCGGACGTCTACGCTCGCGCTGCTGAGGCTCGCGGACTCTGGGATGCTCGCCTCGAGGCCCTCGTGGTGGACTCGATCCTCTCGGGCGAGTACGACAACGAGCTCCCATCGCGCATCGCTGCGCTCGGCTGGAACGGACACGGCGAGGTCTGCGTGCTCGTCGGAACGACACCGCGATCGCTGGATGTCGACCAGCTTCGCCGTACCGCCCGTCACCTCGACGCGGACGTGCTCATTGGCGTGCAAGGCAATTGCCTGGTGCTCGTGATCGGGCGGGCGGAACCTGCGCCGGCCGAGGATGACGAGGACTCGAAGGCTCCCCTGCCGTTCCTCGACATCGCCAAGCAGCTCGAGCCCGGCTTCGGGCCCGGCTATCTGGTGCTCGGCCACGAGGTCGAATCGCTGGTGGACGCGTCCAAGAGCGCGCGCGCCGCGCTCGCCGGTTTTGCGGTCGCACGTTCCTGGCGAAACGCCCCGCGTCCGACTCTTGCGGATGACCTCCTGCCGGAACGGGCCTTCGCCGGCGACTCACTTGCACGATCGACGCTCATCAACCGCATCTACAAGCCGCTGCAGGCGCACTCCACGGAGTTGCTCGCGACCCTGTGGTGTTACCTGGACAACGGTCGATCGCTCGAGGCTACGGCTCGCGAGTTGTTCGTGCACCCCAACACCGTTCGCTACCGCCTCAAGCGGATCAGCGAAGTCATCGGATGGGATGCGACCGGTGCGCGTGAAGCACTCATCCTGCAGTCTGCGCTCATCATCGGATCCATCGCGGAGCCGGACGGCGCACGAAAGCACTGACCGCTCACCACAGATCGAAGGAGATCACTGTTGCAGAGCAACCAATGGAAACTCGTCCGTCGCCCGGTCGGTGAGCCGGTCCCGGAGGACTTCTCGTACGAAGTTGTGGAACTCGCCGAACTCGCGCCGGGCGAGGTGCGCGTCGTCAACGAGTTCATCTCGGTTGACCCCTACATGCGCGGGCGCATGAACGACGTCAAGTCGTACGTTCCGCCATTCGAGCTGGGCAAGACGATGCTCGGTGGCGCAGTCGGTCGGGTGGTCGAGTCGAACTCCGACGACCTCGAAGTCGGGGATGTCGTGGAGCACATGTACGGCTGGCGGGATGTCGCGCAAGGCAATGCCGCGCACTTCAACCGCCGGGAGGTGGTGGGTGAGCTTCCGACATCCGTGTACCTCGGTGCCCTTGGCGTCCCAGCACTGACGGCATGGATCGGACTGTTCGTGATCGCCGACATGAAGCCTGGTGACACCGTGTTTTGTTCCGGCGCGGCCGGCGCGGTTGGCACGGCGGTCGGGCAGCTCGCGAAGTTGCATGGCGCCAGTCGCGTAGTCGGAAGCGCTGGTAGCACCGCGAAGATCGACCTGATCACCTCGAAGTACGGCTACGACGCCGGGTTCAACTACAAGGACGGTCGAATCTCGCGGCAGCTCGCCGCAGCGGTTCCGGGTGGCATCGACGTGTATTTCGACAACGTCGGCGGGGAACATCTCGAGGCAGCGATCTACGCAATGAAGGATGGCGGGCGCGCAGCGATCTGCGGATCCATCTCCAGTTACAACGCCGAAGCCATGCCGCCCGGACCACGAAACCTGTGGATGTTGACCACCAAGGGTCTCAAGCTGGAGGGCTTCACGATCGTCAACTACATGCAATACGCTGCCCCGTTCGCCGAAGAGGTTGGGCCGCTCGTCGCATCCGGCCAGTTCGTGTTCGATGAGACGGTCATCGACGGCATCGACAACGCGCTTGAGGCGTTCTACGGCCTCATGCGCGGCGCCAACACGGGCAAGATGCTGGTGCGGATCCAGCAGTGTTAGTTGAGCTCGCTCTTCTGTAGTTGGTTGAGTTGCGCGCCGCTCAGCGGCACGCGTAGCCAAACCGATGGTTGAGCTTTCGGAAAACCAAAAAGCGGCATGGACTGATCCGCTTTGGGTCCGGTTCCGCGTAGATTTAGCCGTTTTCGACGCCAAAACCCTCTCGGCGTGGGTAAACGTGCTCCGTTGGGTCAACTGTGTTCGGGCGCCCGACCTCTTTTGTCGCAACCGATCACGTAAGCGGCGGTCGCAGCCGCAAATGGACCAACCCGCAACTCGCCCTACGGCTGACACTCCGGGTCACGAGTCGGCACGGTGCCGCGCAGCAGGTAGGCGTCGACGATGTCGTCGATGCAGTACTCGCCGCGGTCGTACGCCGTGTGCCCGTCGTCGTGCAGCGTGACCAGGTGACCGCCGTCGAGTTGGCGCGCGAGAGCTTGAGCGTCCGCGTACGGCGTCGCGGGGTCACGCGTCGTGCCGAGTACCAGGATCGGTGGCGTCCCCGGCGCGTGGATCGGGTTCGGGAACGGCGATGGCCCGTACTTCCAGCCGCTACAGACCAGGTCGGAGTACGCGTACGTCATCCCCAGGATCGGCGCGACCTTCTCGAGCTCGGCCGCCTCGCGCTTGTCGAAGCTGAGGTCGGCCCCCGGGCCTTCTTCGAGACATCCGATCGCGAGGTTTGACCACTGGCTCGACTCATACTTTCCGTCGGAGTCGCGCTCGTTGTAGTCGTCCGCGAAGCTGAAGGCCACGTCCGGGTTGCCTTCAGCGATGTGCGCCCACATGCGCGTCAGCTCCGGCCAGTCGGTTGGGTCGTAGAGCGAATCCTCGATCGCGAGAGCGAGCGTCATTGCACCAAGCTTGCGGCCGTCTTTGTTGACCAACGGATGTTTGGTAACAGCGGCGAGATACGACTTGACCCGAGCTTCGGCACTCTTCTCTGACGTGTGGAACGGGCATTTCAGCTTGCCGACAGCCGAAGACGAATTCTTCACGCAACTCTTCAAATAGTCGGTGAAATCGTGCTCGAAACTGACGGCCTGCGCAACGACGCCGTCGCTCGCGGGATCTACCGAGTAGTCGCCGTCCGAGCCATAGTCCGTCGATTGGTAGTCGCCCCACGGGTCATCGGCGCCGTCCAGCACCATCCGGCCGACATTCTTCGGGTAGAGCCCCGCGTACACGGTGCCGAGGTAGGTGCCGTAAGAGTAGCCAAGGTAGTTCAGTTTCTTTTGCCCGAGAGCTGCGCGGATGACATCCATGTCTGCGGCAGCGTTGACGGTGTCGATGTGGCCAAGCACCGGCCCGGTTCCGGCCTGGCAGGCGGCCGCGAAGTCGAGCGCTTTCTTCTTCTCGGTGACGATCCAGGCGCTGGAACCAATCGGATGCGGGTCGATGTCGTAGAAATACGCGTCGGTCTTCTTCGCGCCGTAGCACGTCACACCGTTGGAGTCGCCTACTCCGCGGGGGTCAAACCCGACGACGTCGTAGTCCTGCTCGATGGCGTCATCGACCGCGCCATCCACTCCGTCTTTCACGAATTGAACGCCGGATTCGCCCGGTCCGCCCGGATTGAAGACAAGCGTGCCGAGACTTACCCCATCGGCCGGATGCTCGATGAGCGCGAGAGGGATGGACGCGTTGGTGACGTGCTGCCAGTCGATCGGAACCCTGAGGGTTGCGCACTTGAGGCCGTCAGAGCACTCGGTCCACTTGACGCGCTGCGCGTAGTAACGCGAAAGCGCCGCGCTCGGCTTCGGCCGCATCGAGACGATCGACGGTCCGCCGGCCGAGCTGTCGTCAGAGATGGTGCGATCTTTGGGCGTGCTTGCCTGAAATGGGCCCAGGAACGAGCAACCGGTCATGGAGAGCATCGCGGCGATCGCAACGAGCGCCAGCGTGGCGCGCTTTCGCGCCGGGGAATGCCGGCCGGGTCGGGGGTCAATCGGCGGCATCAGGTCAGAGTACTTGACGAAGTCTGGGAGGACCGCCTGTGAGGACTCGTACAACGATTTCGCGGATGTTTGGGCCGATTGCCACAGCAGGATGACCCTCGCACCCGGCAGACTGGTTGAGTGATTGTTGTCGTCGCGCCCGGGCAGGGCTCCCAAACTCCTGGCTTTCTCGAACCCTGGATCACTGAGTCCCGTTTTCGGGACCACCTGCAGCTCATCTCGGACACGATCGGCATCGACCTGGTCGCGCATGGGACGACGAGCGACGCCGACACGATTCGCGACACGGCCGTCGCGCAACCCCTGATTGTTGCCGCTGGACTTCTGACCCTCGATGCGCTGTTCGACGGCGATCGCCGCTCGAAGGTCGGCGGCGTTGCAGGACACTCCGTCGGCGAGGTGACCGCTTCCGTCGCGGCGGGCATCCTGAGCGAAGCGGACGCGCTGACCTTCGTGAAGGCACGCAGCAGCGCAATGGCCGAGGCTGCTGCGTTAGAGAAGACCGGCATGAGCGCGGTCATCGGCGGTGATGAGGATGCGTTGCTCGCGCGCCTCGCGGAACTCGGTCTTGAGCCCGCCAACTTCAACGGCGGCGGCCAAATCGTCGTCGCGGGTGCGCTCGACGCGCTCGCCAAGCTCGCGGAAGAGCCTGTCGCGGGCACCAGGGTCATCCCCCTCCAGGTTGCCGGCGCCTTTCACACTCGCTACATGCAGCCAGCGGTCGAGTCCCTGCGCGCGGTCGCAGCATCCATCGCAGCAGCCGATCCGACGCTGCCGATCTGGACGAACCGCAGCGGCGAACGGGTCGAAAGCGGCACGACATTTGTCGACCTGATGGTCGGACAGGTTTCATCGCCGGTACGGTGGGACAAGACCATGGCGACGCTGCAGGACGAAGGCGTCACCGGACTGATCGAGCTGGCCCCCGCCGGAGCGCTGGTTGGCCTCGCCAAACGCGGCCTCAAGGGTGTGCCGACGGTCGCGGTCAAAACCCCTGACGATCTCGCCGCGGCGTACGACATGATGAACGGTCAAGCATGACTCCCCCCACACTTAAGCAGTCCGTCGGTGCGCAGTTCACCCGCATCTACAGTTACGGTGCCGCGCGCGGCGACCTGGTGGTGCCCAACGACGACCTGATCGGCCCGATCGACTCGAGCGACGAGTGGATCCGCCAGCGCACAGGCATCATCACGCGCACCCGTGCGAACAGCGAGCTGTCGGCGACCGACCTCGCGACTGATGCAGCCAACGAGGCCATCGCCAAGTCTGGCGTCGCACCGAGTGACATCGACCTCGTCATCGTTGCGACGATCAGCAACGTGCAGCAGACCCCCTCGATGGCCGCCGTCGTGGCGGACCGCGTCGGAGCGAACCCAGCCGCTGCCTACGACGAGAACGCCGCCTGCGCCGGGTTCAGCTACGGCGTAACCCAGGCCGACGCGCTCATCCGTTCGGGAGCTGCGCACTACGCGCTCGTCGTCGGCGCAGAAAAACTCTCCGACGTGGTCGACCCCGGTGATCGCTCCATCTCGTTCCTGCTGGGTGATGGGGCTGGCGCTGTCGTCATTGGTCCTTCTGACACGCCAGGCATCGCCGCGCCCGTATGGGGCTCGGATGGCTCGAAGGCCGACGCCGTCGGCATGAACGGAACGCTCACCGAAGCTCGAGACGGCCTTGTTCCGTGGCCGACGCTTCGCCAGGACGGCCAGGTCGTGTTCCGCTGGGCCGTCTGGGAGATGGCCAAGGTCGCAAAGCAGGCGCTGGATGTCGCGGGCATCACCGCCGCGGACCTCGCCGCCTTCGTACCGCACCAGGCGAACATGCGCATCATCGACGAACTCGCCAAGCAGCTGAAGCTGCCGGAGTCCGTCATCATCGGACGGGACATCGAGACGACCGGAAACACGTCGGCCGCATCCATCCCTCTGGCGACGCATCGCCTGCTTGCTGAGCACCCAGAACTGAGCGGCGGTCTCGCCCTGCAGATCGGTTTCGGCGCCGGACTCGTTTTCGGTGCGCAAGTCGTAGTACTTCCCTAACCAATAAACTGTTTCACGGTCATCACGACACCCTCAAGGAGATAAAGAAATGGCATTGTCCACCGAAGAAGTCCTCGCAGGACTCGCCGAACTCATCAACGATGAGACCGGTATCGCAACAGACACGGTCGAGCTGGACAAGTCCTTCACCGACGACCTCGACATCGACTCGATCTCGATGATGACGATCGTTGTGAACGCCGAAGAGAAGTTCGACGTCAAAATCCCCGACGAAGAGGTCAAGAACCTCAAGACCGTGGGCGACGCCGTCAGCTTCATCACGGCAGCTCAGGGCTGATTCCACCGCGCCGCCCTGAGCCCACGCTCGCCGGTTCCGCTGCATCGCGCAGCGGTGTGGCGGCCGTGCTAGCGGGGAAGGCGCGCTGAGTTGCCGCGACGTCCACGCCGCCGCGGCAACTCCTTCGTTCTCATGAACCGATAAGAAACGTAGTCTCCATGACCAAAACGATTGTTGTAACAGGCATTGGTGCCACTTCGCCGATCGGCGGAACCGCCCAGGACACGTGGGATGCTCTGCTCGCCGGCAAGTCCGGGGCGAAGACCCTCGACAACGACTGGGCTGAGACCTACGGCATCCCGGTCAACTTCGCGGCTCCCGCCCTCGTCCGACCGGAAGAGGTGCTCGAGCGCCAGGAGGCGAAACGCCTCGACCCGTCTGCCCAGTTCGCCCTCATCTCGGCCCGCGAGGCGTGGGCAGACGCGGGCAAGCCCGAGGTCGCCCCCGAGCGGCTCGGCGTGGACTATGCCACGGGCATCGGCGGCCTCTGGACTCTTCTCGACGCCTGGGACACCCTTCGCGAAAAGGGCTCCCGCCGCGTGCTTCCGCTGACCGTCCCAATGCTTATGCCGAACGCTGCATCCGCGGCCATCTCGATGGCTTTTGAAGCTCGCGCATTTGCGCGCACCGTCGCATCCGCCTGCGCCTCGAGCACCGAGTCGATCGCTAACGCTTACGAGCACCTTCAGCTCGGACTCGCGGATGTCATCATCGCGGGTGGCACGGAGGCGGCGATCCACCCGATCACCATGTCGTCTTTCTCGTCCATGCAGGCGCTGTCCAAGCGCAACGATTCACCGTCGACGGCATCCCGGCCGTACAACATCGACCGTGACGGCTTCGTCATGGGCGAGGGCTCGGCTTCCATCGTGATGGAAACCGAAGAGCACGCGCTCGCCCGCGGGGCCCGCATCTACGCCGAGATTGCCGGCGGCGGCGTGACGTCCGACTCGTACCACATCACTGCGCCCGAGCCCGAGGGCCGCGGGGCAGCACGCGCGGTCGCGCTTGCGCTCGAGCAGGCCGGTGCAGATCGCGATGAGGTCATTCACATCAACGCGCACGCCACCAGCACACCGGTTGGCGACTTGGCCGAGTATGAGGCGCTGAAGGCATTCTTCGGCGACCGCGTGCACTCGATCCCAGTTTCGGCGACCAAAGGCGCCACCGGCCACCTGCTCGGTGGCACCGGGGCTCTCGAGGCGATCTTCACGATCAAGGCCCTGCACGAGCGCACGGCTCCCCCGACCATCAACCTCACCGAACAGGACCCCGACATCAAGCTGGATGTCGTCACCTCGCCTCGTGCGCTCGGTGATGGTCCGCTGCTGGCGATCAGCAACTCGTTCGGCTTCGGCGGCCACAACGCGGTGCTGGCGATCCGGTCGTACTAGCTCTTCCGTAGTTGGTTGAGTAGCGCAGCGCTGTCAGGCGCTACGCGTATCGAAACCTGGTTGAGCGCGCTCAGGTAGGTTTCGATACGGCTCCGCCTACTCAACCAACTACAAGGACAACTCAACTCACAGCAACAGCCAAATACCCCGGCAACCGGTCGAGGCAGTCGGTCCAGCCCTGCACGTGAAGGTCGCGCTTCTCGTCGTCCTCGAAGTGCTCGTGCGTCAGGGTGAGTCGAGTGCCAACATCCGTCGGTTCGAGTCCGATGGTTACAAGCGACTCGTGGGTCTCGCCGGTCCAGCGCCAGGTGAGCACGAGACGGTCGATCGGGTCGACTTCGACGTAGTTGCCATAGACGGAGAGTTCACGCGTTGCCGACTCGACGTGGAAGACTCCGCCAACGCGGAGGTCGATCTCGCATTTGGTCTCCCACGCCTCCGGCCAGATCCAGGCTGCATATTCGGCCGCATCCGTGAATGCGGTCCAGACGCGCTCCTGCGGTGCTGCGATGTCGCGAGTAAGGGTGAAGCCGTTCATTTCTCCTCCAAATAGGTGACGAGTGCGTCGATGCGGTCGTTCCAGAAACGCTCCTGCTCGGCGAGCCACGCGGTCGCATCGGCGAGCGCGTGCGGGACGATCGAGCAAGTTCTCACGCGGCCGCGCTTCGACGTTCGGATGATGTGCGCCGACTCGAGAACCGCGATGTGCTTGCCTACTGCGGCCAGCGTCATCGTCAGCGGTTCGGCGAGTTGGCTCACCGTGAGTTCGCCTCCGCGCAGTCGCTCGACCATCTGACGTCGTGTCGGATCGGAGAGCGCCGCGTAGACCGTGTCCAGATTGTTTACCACACGGTAAAGTATTGCACCGGTTGCGATCGTTGGGAAGACCCTGCTCCGTTCTTGTAGTTGGTTGAGTAGGCCGCGCCGAAGGCGCAGCCGTAGCGAAACCCGACTTGAGGTGGCTCAATCCGGTTTCGCTACGCGTGCCGCTGCGCGGCGCGCTACTCAACCAACTACTCAGGAGCTACCTCAAGTCACGACATGAAAGCGGCCCAAAGAAAGGGCGGTCGGGCCCTGGGGGGAGCCCGACCGCCAACGGCACCTAGCCGCGTCTAGCGTGCGCCATCATTCCGGCGCACGAAACTAACCAACCTTGTGCAACCACACCACCGCGGTGTCGTCACTTGCGTGACGGAAGGCTTCAAGTTCGTCGTCCCAGGCCTGCCCGAGCGCCAGGCGCAACTCGCGGTGCAGCTCGAGTGCGTTGGATCCGGCTGCATCCATCGCATAGCGAATGCGGTCCTCGGGGATCACGAGGTTGCCTGAGGTGTCGGTCTGGGCGAAGAAGATTCCGAGGTCTGGGGTGTGCATCCAGCGGCCGCCGTCTGTGCCGAGCCCGGCATCCTCGGTCACTTCGTAGCGGAGGTGCTCCCAGCCGCGCAGTGCCGAGGCAAGGGCAGCGCCAGTACCTCGCGGACCTTCCCAGTAGTACTCGGCGCGCTTGGCGCCCTTGAGCACCGGCTGCTCGTCCCACGAGAAGTTGACGGCCCGTTCGAGGGCACGACCAGCAGCCCACTCGATATGTGGGCATAGCGCGCGCGGCGCGGAGTGGACGTACAGAACTCCGCGTGCAGTTGTTGCAGTCACGGTTTCTCCATTCGTTCAGGTGCGACTTCCCCATCGACCTAATGAACGGATATCCGTGTTCCCTTGAATTATGGCGGATTATCACTCGAAATCACAAGACTGTCATTCCGGCGCGGCGTCTCTAGCAATTGAGAGTCGTGAGGACCTTGCCGCTCGTCGACTCCACCGTCACGGTCTGCACCCGCGGTGAGAGCTCGTCGCAAAGCTGCTCACGCTCAATCGCGTTCGTCGGGGAGTACGTCGTGACGATCAGACCCGCGCGTGGCGGCGTCGGAACCGGACTGGGCTCGGGCCGAGTCGCTATTTGTCCGCCAATGTTGTTACCCCAGACGACGAGCGAACCGCAGAGAGCCAGCCCAACCAGCAGCCAGGCCGCCCGAAATAGCGCGGGTGTCTTCGACGACGAATTCACACGACAAGTCTCGCGCGGTTTGCCTAATCCGCGTCGAATGTCTATATAGTTACCGCGTAACCACATACTTCGTAGGTAAATAAATGGAGGTTCGGTGTCCGTTCGCCAGAGTTTGCTCGCCATCCTGAATCAGGGGCCGTGTTACG
>DASXNG010000254.1:0-8446 GCA_036495225.1 Galbitalea sp. | reverse complement strand
GGTGCAGGATCCGAGCTGGCCCTGATCGTAGATCGGCGGCATCTTCGACCGCAGCGACACGGAAGCGGCAAACTTCCCGGCCGTTAACGCACCGAGCTGGTAGTCGCGGATGTCCGTCACGTCGGGGACATATCCGTAACGGTGCTTGGAAGCCACATAGTTCGGGCGCAGCGTCGACCCTAGGAGGATCGTCTCAGCCCACGGGAAATGCTTCCCCAACCACACGGCGATCAGATGGTACAAGTACCCGAGTACCGCGGCGAGCCCCGTGACGATCACCGCCTGGTCGATGCCGAGGAGTTCGAGCTCGCCGATGATGTTCGCGAGCTGCGGGATGTTGGTGATCAGCAGCGACAGGATCGCGCCGGCGACGAGGGGTATGGCCGTTCTGGCCCATGCGGGGTTCATGACTGCTCCTTGGGTTTGGTTGCGCGACGGCGGGGTGCTGGGCGCGTGTCTTCGAGTTCTTTCTGAGTGGCCGCAATATTGGCGCGGTCGACGGTTGCTGCTTGCTCGTTCGCGTCAACCCGGTCGTAGAGGCCTTTGACGCCCTTTTCGATGCGCGTGTTTGCGCGCTGGATGGTGCCGATCTTCTTCGAGTTCGTGGTTTGCACTTTCTCGACCCGACCGATGGCGTCCTTCACGGAGGAACCGTTGTTGTACTTCACCTCGTGGTGGATTTCCTCGATCTGCTGGTTCTGCTGGGCGAGGGTCGCGTCGGTGCGTTCGATGAACGCTGGCAACTGGATGAGCGCGGGGAGCGCGTCACCGACTTTCACGATGACCGACAACGCCCGCCAACCCTTCCTCGCGCCGAAGAAGATCGCGGTGAGTGCGCCCGCGATACTTCCAACGGCGATGAGCCATTGAGCCCACTCGGGAAGGATGATCATCAGCGGGCCGTGATGATCGTCTTCATCTGCCCGTTCGGGCGGATGATTATCAGACGCCCATCGGGAACCAATTTCACATGCGACCCCCGGTAAGCCTTCTGGTTCGTCCCGGTCGCCCAGATCACGAACTGCTTCGCGTTCCGGTCCGACCCGTAGTCGACGAAGTTGCCGTCCGGCTGGTTGGCGGTGTGTGCGGCCTCCGGGTGCTTCGACAGTTTTGTGCGAGACATGGACGTTGACCACACAGGCCGGCTGCCCCGGTATTCGACCAGGTGCGAGTCCGACTGCTTTACCAGCCGGTACGCGCCAGCCTCGAGGAAGTCGCCCTCGTTGAGTTGCTGCCCCGAGTAGAGGATCGCGCCCTTGTTGTGCGGGTCGACAGGGACAGGTGGGACCGGGACGGTCTTGAGCGTCTGTGAGCCGTGGCGGTGGCTGTGCCCGGCAAACGTGTGATAGCCCCCGAAGTGGGCGAGCCACGCTTCGACGGTGATCTTCCCGAACCCTGTCCCGTTGCCCGCGAAGAGGGTTGACGCGCACTCCATCACGCCGCCGCCGAGGTAGAAGCCGATGTGGCCTGCCCCGCCTGAGAAGTACAGAAGTTCACCCTTCACCGCAGTGTTGAGGTTGCGGTCCAACGGCCCGGATGCGAGAGCCGCATCCCACGCGGTGGCGAACGCTTCGGAGAAACCGCCAGCATTGTTGACGAGCTGCTCACACCACGAGTTACTCGTCGTGGCCCATGGACCACCGCCAAGAGAGCCGACGGGCGCGCCGGTCTTGTGACGGGAGGGGTGGGCTGCCACCCAGGCGATGGCGTCGTCGATCGTACGACCTGTTGCGGTCATGGGGGACTCCTTAACTAAAAAAACCGCCCGGAGGCGGCGGACAGGCGAGCGTGGATTAGTTGTTGTTGTATCCGTAGATGCGGATCGTGCCGGTGGTCGTGCTCGTCGTGAATGACACGCCCAGACCGTCGTACGCGACTGATGCACGGTGCCCGTTCGCCAGAAGTTTGCCGATCGGGTTTGCACCTGCAGCGTTGAACCCCACAGTGTTGATGAGCGCGCGGGTGGGCATCGCACGCGCGGGGTTGAACAGGTTTATGTCGTACGACCAAACCACGCGTGAACCGGTCAGCAGCGGCCAGTTACCTGCCGTTGATCCTGTGGCCGCGATGGAGTCGAACTGGTCGTAATTGGTGGCGGTCGCGTCTACGGTGCCTGATGCCGCCAGTTGCAGAGTCAGCGAGTTTCCAAGTGCTGGGCTGCCATCCGCTTTCACCAGGTAGTTATCAAACTCTGGAGTGAACGAATTGTTGATGACGAACGGCCCGGTAGCTGCGGTCAGCGTCACCGCCCCGCTAGGACCGATAGAGGCGCCGGTGAGGGTACCGGAAAGGCTGGTCGGTATGATCGGCACGAGCGCCGTCGTGTAGTTCCATTTGCCGCCTGTGTAGGTTTGCACCTGCAGGTTGTCCGTGCGGAAGATCGTCATCCCCGCTGCGGGGGAAGTGATCGCCGCGTCACGGGCGGAAGCAGAGGCGAAGGTTGCAATGCCCTCCATCACCCACGCCGACCCCGAGTAACGGAACGTGGCGCCGGGAATCGCTGTGACGGCGATTCGCATTCCGGCGTAGATGGGGGTGAATCCGGTGGTGAGCGCTGCTTGGGTGGCGACGACGCGGTCGATGTTCGTGCCCGCCCACGTGGCGATCTCGGACAGGTCTGCGGCGTCCGCTGGGGCGCCTGTCCCGGCGTACTGGGGGAAACCTCTGGTGGGGTCTGTTGAATCGTGGGCCATGGTTGCCTCCTAGTACACGGACGTGATTTTGAGCGCCCCGGACTGGCCGTCCTCAGCGAGCGAGCGGAAAATGTTGTAGCCACCGTGCGCGACACCGACCCCGAAGGATCCGCCGCCGTGCTTCAGCGCGGCAGCATACGAACTCGGCAACGAAATCCATCCGCCGGAGATCGGCACGGCCGTCACCCCGCCGAGGGACGGGGAACCGCTGAGGGAAGTGTCGGAATGGAGCGCGAAGTTCGGGTCTGACCCGAAAATCTGTTTGGGCGAGATGTAGATCTGGATGCCGCGAGTCGTCGCCGACGCCGGGATGGTGTCCGCGATTTTGTGACCGTAGATCCACTCGCCCAAGTTCCCGGTCGAGGAGTACACCTCAGAAGTCCAGAACCGGCCCGACTGGTACGACCCAGACTGGATCGCGGTGAAGGTTTGCACGTGCGTGGTTGGGCTGCTGCCCGCCGCAGGTGGCGCGGGTGGCGGTGTTGCTGCACCCGGAACGGTCGACATGACCGAGACTGCGAAACCTTGGCCGCCCTGCCAGAGGATGTACATCACCTGGCCAGCGGTCGGGGTGATGGTGGTCGTGTACGGCAGGGTGAAGTTACCGAGATTCGTTGTCAGCGTGACCAGACCGGAAGCCACGGACACGACGGTGCCCTCGTTCGGTTTGACCAGCGTCGGCCCCGCCACGTAAGGCACGTCATCGATGAACACCACGTAGACGGTTTCGCCCACGTTCGGCAGATACGGAACCAGAGGAAAGCAGGGAATACGACCGTTGCCGCAATCCACCAGCAGTGTGGCAGCGCTGGCGGAGACGAACGTGCCCGACATGACCGTCAGCGTCGACTTGGTGCCGAGCGCTTTGATGAGGGCGTCTGATTGGTCGGTCATTGCCCCACCGCGATCGTTGTCGTCTGAGTCGGTGACTCAGAGTTGCGGGTGATCTGCGTGACGCGCCCGTAGAAGCTGTCAACGATGACACCCTGCGAGTACCGGTTCACAGTGATCACGTCGCCCAGATCGCGGAGCGGGTTGAAGTTCTCCACCAACGGCACCGACACTGCCCGGAGGGTGGACACCTGCGCGAGCAGGACCGGCGCGTAAGCGGCCGCCTGCGCCTGCGTGGTGATGAACGGCGACGAATAGAAGTACGGGACCCGCCTGTACGGGCCGATTGACCCGTCCGGGTTCGTGGTCCGCAAAGGCCCGGAGGTGATCTCGAGCGTCGCCAACACCACGGTGCCCAACGTGGGGTCGGTGGTTTGGATGACGACCGCGTTGTAGACGGTGTCGTTCGACATCGACTTCCCCACGTCGACGAGGGCGCCGAAGTCGCCGCCGTTCAGGGTGTCGACAGGGGAAGGCCACGCTGTGGGGCGCATCCCGACCGTGCCGTCGGATTGCATGTCAAGGATGCCGCCCATCGCGGCGGCGAGGTCGTAGCAGGCCTGCAGTTTGTCCTGCGCATAAGCGACAGTGTTCGGGATTCCCGAATCGGTGAGGGCCACGTTTTTCGTGATCGGCAACTGCAGGAGCCGTTGGAGCTCATCCCACACGGAAGTCAACGACACTGGGGCGCCGGGGGCATTGAACCTGTCCCGCTGCACCCCGTACATGAGGTCTTTGAAGTTGATGGAGATGATGTCGCCTTTGGACACCGTCTGGCCTTTGAAGTTGTACAGGTACTGGATGATCGACGGGGTTTCGCTGAGCAGGTAGGTGCCCATGGGGATGCGTTCGGCGAAGCCGGGACCGATGTTGACGATGCACGCCAACGCGATCTGCGTGCCGAACGGAGAGAGGATGTCGCCCACAACATTTGGGGCGAAAGACACCCCGTAGTCGTCCTGGTAGTACAGGTCGAAGGATCCGGTGCGTTGCACCAACGCTGTCGCGTCGTCGTACATCGTCAGGTTCGTGACGGGGGCGTTCGCGAGGACCCGCTGCCCGTTGTAGATGAGGTCGACGACGAAGTTCCAGTCGAACGAGTACTCCAACGCCGCTAGAAGGGTCGAGGAGGCAGCGCGCATTACGGGCCCGCCAATCCTGCTTTGCTGTAGTCGATGTCCCGTGCGGTTCGGGTGGCGTATGCGGCTGCTCGAGCGGTGCGGGTGGCGAAGAAGATGTCGATGTCTTCTCGACGCAAAGCGGGGATGATCAGTCCGGGGGACGGTGGTCGCACCTCGTCGATGGTCATGTTGAACCCGAGAATCGCGTTCACACCCGAGATGACTTCTTGTGGGTCGAGCACGCCGGCGAACAGCAGGCGCGGGATCCTCAACGGCGGTGGTGTGCGGATGCACAGCACGGACGGGAAGTCAGCGATGTAGGACCCGAACATGCCCAGAAACTCGGACGAATCGGAAGTGTTCGCCATCCGAATGTTGAGGCTCATCCCGGTGATGCCGCGACGTTGGCCGCCGATGGTGGTGCCGACGGTGCCCCCCTCCGTCCATGTGGTCGCGCCAGGCGACGGGCGGGAAATCTGGTTGGCCGAGTTGATCAGGATACGTACCGGCACGGCGAGAGTGGGCTGCAGCGGTTGGTGAATCCACGACGTCGTCACCGCGAGGGTGATCGCTGTTGCGTCCGTGAATCCTAGGGATGCGCCGCCTGAGTTGAATTGTTCAGCCCGGTAGGTGACCGACGTGCCGAAGGGGCATTCGTAGTCGTAGAACGCGACACCGCCGGAAGCGAAGAGGTTCAATCCTCCGCGCACCTGAAATTGGCGTCCTTCGGAAACCCGGTACACGTTGATGAACTGCGTGCCAGCGGCGACGGTCGTGAAGTTGACGAGGACGCGCGGGCACGGGTTCGAATCGTTGTACCCGGTGAGGGTAGGAGCGTTCGCCATTACCTCGCCGCCCTCTGCACGCCGGTGCTGACGTTGACCTTCTGGGTCTGGTTGTTGCGGGTGATATGGAGCTCGATCAGGTCATCGAGGGCGACCCCGGATTTATTGATCACTGTCACACCCACATGCCCACCGACTGAGGCGAGCGCAGCAGAGGGGTTTTCGTTGTACGCCTTCATGAAGCTCGGGTACTGCTGCGCGGAGGACGCTTTGACTACGAACTCCTTGCGGGAGGCGGCGAGCAACACCGAGTCCGATGTGGAGGTGCCGGGGCCGTCGACGAAACCACCGGCGGCGCGCCCGGTCGACTGGCCGAGTTTGATCGTGCCGAGCTGCAATGAGGAACTGCCAGTGACAGCAAGCACGTGGGCTTTGAAGTCCGCGAGTTTCCGCAACGCGTTCGCGTCATCGATATCGAGCTTCGTCGGTGGAACCTTCAGGTTCTTGACGTCGTACAGTTTGTCGATGTACGCCTGCACCGCTGGGGTGAGGTCGTGCTGGGCCCTGAGCTGGTTCTCGATCGCGACCTTCGAGTCCTCATAGGATTTGATGGCGGCCTTGGAGGAACCCGTCTGCTTGCCGATCGCCTCCGCCGCTGCCTGAGCGGCGGAAACCTGCGCCTCAAGAGCCTGCTGGTTGGCGACGGCCGCGACAGATGAACCGTCGATCGCTTTGCCGTTCTGCTTGAACGACTGGGTGAGCGTGTTGTTCGCCGCGTAGAGTCCGGTCTGGGCTTGCGCGACATCCAGAGTGCCGCCGTTGAGGATCGTGAACGCGTTCGTCAGCAGGGTTGCCGCATCGTTCTCAAGCTGCAGGGACAGGGTGGTGGCTTTCGCCTGGTCGGCGGTTTGCTTGTTCGCTGCGATCGCACCCTCATAGACAGACACGGAGGTGCCGTACTCTCCGGCAAGGTCCTTTTGGGCCTGCAACTGCGCGTACGTGGTGATCGTCGTACCACCGATGGAGTGCTGGAGATCGTTGTATGCCTTGATCTGCGCCTTGATCGACGCGCCGTTCGAATCCATCGAAGAACTCACGGTGGCGATCTGGTTACCCAAATCACGCTGGGCGGCGGTCATGCGGACAGCGCCACCGGCGTTCTGGTCTGCGCCTTTCGTTGCCGCGTCGAGTTTCGCCTTCTGCTTGTCGAGCTCGGCGTTGACTACCTTTTTCGCTTTCGCATCCCCGAGGGTTGCATCTAGGAGCGTTTTAGTGGCGATGCCGAGCTTGGTGGCACTCGTGTATGCGCCTTCCTCCTGCAGCTTCTTTGCAGCCTGCAGTTTGATGTTCTGCCCGATGACACCGTTGTCTTGGGAGACGGCTTCGGTGTAATCATTCACGGCCTGCGTGTTGTCGTTGGTTGCAGAAACAGTGATCGCGATGGCCGCCGCAAGCGCGCCGAGCACTGCCACGGCGATACCGACTGGCCCCGTGGCGAAATCGATGGCAGCGCCGAAACCGGTAGCAGAGAGAGCTGCCGCATCCTCACCCTCAACGACAGCCTCAAGCACACCAGGTTCCTCGGCGAGGAGGGCCGTGTAAATCTCCGACTGAGCGATCATCTCTTCGGTGGTTGTCGTCAACGCATACTGCGCATCCTTCACCGCGATGACACCGGTCTCCACGGCGGACAGGAGTGTCGGGACTGTGCCCCACAGCTTGAAGGCCGCGTAACCGGCCAGAGCGCCACCCGCCACCAGCGGCAGCACGGGGCCAAGGCTGGAGAAGAAGGTCAGGATCCTGCCAGCCCCACCGAGCACACCGAGAATGACGTTGCCGAGGGGAGCAAGGTCGGCAACGAAATTCACCACGCCCGCACCGAGGTCGCCAAGGTTCTGCTCCGCGATGGGGACTTCCTTGATCGCATAGTTGACGAACGCCTGCAGACCGCTACCGGATGACCAGTTGTCGAAATCTGAGGCGAGCCCCTCAACGGCTTTGTCCGCCTGGTCCACGAGAGGTGTCATGACGGCGAGGCCGTCGAGGAACGCTTTCACCACGGAACCGCCGGCTTTGCCGAGGGAGTCGGTCAGGAGGCCAACGTCTTGGTTCAGTTGCGGGAGGTGCTGGGTGGTTTCCTTCACCACGTCATCGAACGCGCCGAGCAGTTGGTGCGCGGCGGTGTTCTCGAGCTGGGCGAGGTCCTTTTTGATGCCCTGCACGCCAGCGGAGTACTGCAAGCCAACAGCGGTGCCTTGGGCCATCTCCTTTTTGATGCCTTCGATGGCGAGGATGCCGGATGCGCCCATGCCGAGGAAGGACGCCCCAACAGCGACACCCTCAGCTGCGAGCGGCCCGAGGAGAGGCAGGAGGGCGGCGACCGCGGCGAGGATGATGCCCATGTACCCGCCGGATGCGCTCTGAGCGGCATTCGCCTTGGACGTGGAGGATTCCACTTCGTCGACGGCAGGCACATAGCGTTTGAACGCTGCCGTGGAAGCATCTGTCTCGGCGGTCAGTTCCGCTTCGGAGGCTTTGAGCTGGTCGAGTTTCGCGGCCGCTTCGCCGGTCTCGGCACCGACCTTGATCTCCGGGTGCTTCGATTCGAGGGCATCCACCTGTGCTTTGAACTCGCGCAGGTCCGCGGACGCCTGGTCCTTGTTGACCCCGAGCTTCGCAACGATGGAGCCTTCGACGGTGGGGCCATCACTCATGGGACGCCTCCTTGTTGAAGTGGTCTCTGAGCGGGTTGGGGTTTTGGAGCAGGTAACTCAAGCGCACGTCGAACCAGCGCCACGACCGGTGCAGCCACTCGTCCTCAAGGTCGATGCCGAACACGGTTTGGAAGCAGCCCTCGACGAGTACCCACTGCTCGAATATCGCGAGCAGTGAGACTGCTACGCCGGTTTCGGTGACTTGGCTGGGCGCTTCGTACCACTCGTAGAGACCGGTGATG
>DASXNG010000253.1:0-10050 GCA_036495225.1 Galbitalea sp. | reverse complement strand
CGACGTGCAGGTAATCGACGGCGACATCCGGGTATTCGGATGCGACGGAGTTGACTGTCCGCTGCCAGAGCCCGCCCGCAAAGGTGAGCACGTTCGTCTTGTGCACCAGCGTGAGCTTCTTGCGGCGCTTGGTGGCCGTCTCGAACCCAAACCGCACGAGACGCTCGACGCCGTGGGCGGTGTTGAGCGAAACCTCCGTCGCGATCTCGTGCGGCGTGCCCTTACGAATGACGCCGCCGTTGCCGACGTACGGGCCCTCGGTGCCTTCGCGCACGACGACGAAGTCGACGACACCAGGGCTGGCGAGAGGCGATGACACGTTCGGAAAGAGCTGCGTCGGGCGCAGATTCACGTAGTGGTCGAAGGCGAAGCGCAGCTTGAGTAGCAGTCCGCGCTCGATGATCCCGCCCGCGAGTCTCGGATCGCGCGGGTCTCCCCCGACCGCGCCGAGCAGGATCGCATCGTGCTGAGCAAGAGCCTCAAGGTCGTCGTCGCTCAGGATGTCGCCGGTCTCGAGATAGTGTCCGGCACCAAACGGGTACTGCGTGGTTTCGAAAACAACGTCTTCGGGCGCGGCAGCGTGCAGAATCTTCACTGCTTCGACGGTGACCTCGCGGCCGATCCCGTCTCCCGGAATGACGGCAATGCTGATGGTTCTTGGCATGCATTTACAGTACCGGTCGCCCGCGCGCCACCCCTTGGTGTCCCTCAAACAGGGGTATACGTTTGGGTACATGAGTATAGGAAGCGGAATTGCCCTATTCGTGATCGGCGCAATACTTGCCTTCGCGTTCAACATCCAGGCGAGCTGGATCGACCTGCAACTGGTCGGCTACATCCTGATGGGTGCCGGTGTCGTCGTGTTCATCATCGGAATCATCCTGATGTTCCGTAAGCGCCGCACGGTAACGACCGTGCAGAACGACGTCGACACTTCGGCCCCCGGCGTGACCCGCAGCACTACGACGGACGATGGCTCCTTCTAGCCCTCCATCGAATGCCCTCTAAGTGCTAGTTGTGACGCGCGCACTAGCACTTAGAGGGCATTAGATGCGTAGCTAGTCGCTCAATTCGTCGATCCGTCGACCGAAGTAGTCGCGCACGCGGTCGTTCTGTTCGTAAGAACGCGCGCGGATGTAGGCATCTCGCGCATCTCGGATCCTTCCGAGACGACGCAGGATGTCCGCGCGAGCGGCTTCGATCTGTCGGGCAACCGCGGCCGATTGTTCACCGTCGAGTTCGTCGAGCATCGCGAGGGCGGGTTGGCCCCCACCTGGCAGGAAGCTGTGTGCGATCGCGCGCGCGACCAGGGCCGACGGTGACGGCCACCGTTCGACGAGTCGATCGTAGAGCCGGCACAGCGCCGGCCAGTCCGTGTCGTTCCACGTGGGCGCCTCCGAGTGCAGACCGGAGATCCCAGCCTCGAGCGAGAAGCGGCCTCCACCTGGCAGCGCCTGCGTTGCGAGCTCGAGGCCTTCCGAGATGCGCGCCCGATCCCAGTGCGACCTGTCGACGTGCTCGAGCGTGACCAACTCTCCTCGGTCGTCAACTCTGGTGCCGGATCTCGCATCGGTGAGCAGCAGCAGGGCCAGCAGTCCGGCCGTCTCGCGGTCGCCTGGCGCAGTGCGTCGAAGCGCCCTGGCCAACTCGATCGCCGTGGTCGTCACGCCGACCCGTTGCACGGTCTCGCCGTCGAACGCCGTGTGACCGGTCGTGTACAGCAGGTAGACAGTGCCGAGAACGTCGTCCAGGCGCTCGTCGAGCGGAGCATCATCCGTCGGCGCAAAGTGGATGCCGCCACGCTCGATCTGTCGCTTTGCCCTGGTCAGCCGTGCGCTCATCGCCGCGTGCCCCGTGAGCATGGCGTCGGCGATTTGGGCGGTGGGAACACCACACACGAATCGCAGCGCCAAGGCGAGACGGGTCTCGGGCGCAAGGTCCGGGGTGCACGTGACGAAGATGAGGCCCAGGCGGTCGTCGCCTCCAAGCGAATCATCCGCGAGCACTGGCTGGTCTTCGGCCGCGAGCAGCGGTAGCCGCTCGCGCAGCCGCGCATCGCGTCGAACCGTGTCGATGGCGATGCGTTTGGCGACCGTCGTGATCCAGGCGGCCGGGTTGATGAGGAGTTCGCGTTCCCGAGCGATCGCCGCGCGCGCGAACGCTTCCTGCACGCAGTCCTCGGCTAACTCGAGGCTGCCGGTATATCGAATCAGCGCCGCGAGAATGCGCGGCCACTCCCGACGAAACGTCTCGTCGAGCACGGGAACGGGAGTAGCCACGCGACCATTAAGGCTCCTGCATCGACCCCGTGTCCATCACCGGGTACAGCTCGATACGGTCGCTGGTCGGTGTGAGGGCCGCGAGCTCGCGAGCCTGCGCGGCATCCTTCGCCTTGATCTTGTAGTAGCCGGTCACGAACTCCTTCGTGTCTGCGAAGGGACCGTCGGTGAAAACCGCTGGCTTACCGTCCCTCGCCGGGGTGATGCGAACGCCGCTGGCCGGCGGCTGGAGCGCGTCGCCCCCGAGGATCTCGGCTCCGGCATCCGCGACAGCCTTCGCGAACGCCCCGTGCGCCTGCATGACGGCGACCCACTGGTCTTCCGTGACGCTCGACGGGTCCCAATCCTTTTCGACGATCAGGATGATGTATTCCTCTGCCACGGTCTGCTCCTTCGCTTCACGGCGGGAGAAACCCGCTCGCAGGTAATTGCTTACCTAACGCGACGAACGGTACTCCCGATTTTCGACAGGTTGAGCGTTCGGAAATGCGAAAAGCGGCATGGATGTGCTCGTTCCGCCTCCCGAACGCACGCAATGAAGGATCAAGGCCTCAAAAAGGGGCAAATTCTCCGGCAGAACGTGCGAAGTGCCGAAAATCTCCTTCTGAACGTGCGCCCCGGTTTCGCTACGCGTGCCTGCGGCGCGCTACTCAACCAACTGCGAGCTACTCGGTGATGTCGATCTCGCGCAGAAGGGTGGCGTCGATGGCCTGGCGCACCTTCTCGAGCAGGTCGTCGGGCACGGGCGAGTCGACCGTGAGTACGCTCAGCGCCTGGCCACCGGCGGTGGTGCGAGCGATCTGCATACCCGCGATGTTGATGGATGCCTCGCCGAACTCCTTGCCGTAGATGGCAACGATTCCGGGGCGATCCTTGTAGACCATCACGATGAGGTGCTCCGCGAGCGGAACCTCGATGTCGTAGCCGTTGATCTCGACCAGCTTCTCGGTCTGCTTCGTGCCGGTCAGTGTGCCGGATACGGAGATCTGCGAACCGTCGGACAGTGCGCCGCGGATGGTCAGCAGGTTGCGGTACTCCTCGCTGACCGGGTCGGTCACGAGGCGAACCGCGATGCCGCGCTGGTCCGCGAGCAGGGGCGCGTTCACGTAGCTGACGGACTCGCTGACGATGTTGCTGAAGATTCCCTTGAGCGCCGCGAGCTTGAGCACGTTCACGTCGAACTCGACGATCTCGCCGCGAACTTCGACGTCAACGCTCGTGAGTGCGCTTCCGGCGAGGCCAGCGAAGACCTGACCCAGCTTCTCGATGAGAGGGATGCCGGGGCGCACGCTCTGGTCGATGACGCCGCCGGCGACATTGACGGCGTCGGGAACGAGTTCGCCGTCGAGCGCGAGTCGCACCGACTTTGCCACCGATACGCCGGCCTTCTCCTGTGCCTCATCCGTCGAGGCGCCCAGATGCGGCGTGAGAACGATGTTGTCGAGCTCAAGCAGTGGCGAGTCGAGCGGCGGTTCGGTGACGAAGACATCGAGGCCAGCGCCCGCGATGCGCTTCGACTTCAGGGCCGCGTAGAGCGCGTCCTCGTCGATCAGGCCGCCGCGCGCTACGTTGACGATGAATGCCGTCGGCTTCATCAGGGCGAGCTGGTCGGTCGAGATCATGCCGGTCGTCTCAGGCGTCTTCGGCATGTGAATCGTGATGAAGTCAGAGGTCTTCAACAGTTCGTCGAGTGTGAGCAGCGTGACCCCGAGTTGCTGGGCGCGTGCACTCGTCACGTACGGGTCGTAGGCGACCACATTCATCCCGAACGCCTGCAGGCGAGCCGTGATGAGTGCGCCGATGCGGCCGAGGCCGATGATGCCGATGGTCTTCTCGTAGAGCTCGACGCCCGTGTACTTCGACCGCTTCCAGGCGCCATCCGCGAGGCTGTCGTGCGCTGCCGGAATGAAGCGGGCGAGGCTCAGGATGTGGCCAACCGTCAGTTCTGCCGCCGAAATGATGTTCGACGTCGGAGCATTCACGACCATGACGCCAGCCGTCGTAGCGGCCTTGATGTCGACGTTGTCGAGACCGACGCCGGCGCGGGCGATCACCTTGAGATTCGGGGCGGCCGCGATGGCCTCCTCGTCGACCTTCGTGGCGGAGCGAATCAGGATGGCGTTGGCATCGGCCAGGGCTGCGAGCAGAGCTGGACGGTCTGTTCCATCGACGGATCGAACGTCGAAGTCGGGCCCAAGGGCCTCAACGGTTGCGGGAGAAAGTTCTTCTGCAATGAGCACGATCGGCTTGGCCACGAAGTGGGGTCCTTTGAGTCTGGGTGCGGCGTGCGCTGGGGACGTGCGCAACGGTTTCCGAGTTTAGTCGGCGGCTCACCGGCGGTCACATCGAGCCGGTGGGATGCCGCAACATTGGGTCACGGATGCGGTTCTAGATCGTCAACACGTAGGCGATTGACGCCACCGTCGCGCACGAGAGCACGCACGCGCCCGCCACAAACAGCAGCACTCGGTAGCCGATTCGCTGCCGAAGCCCGAGCAGCAACGCTCCAACGAAAACGACAACCGGCAGGGCGACATCCACTATCAGGAGGGCCCACGGCGTCTGGCTCCCGTAGACGGATGGCGCGGACACGAGGTTCGAGAGCGCACCAAACAGTACATACGCGTACAGCAGACCGAACACGATCGCGATGGCGATCGACGGCCAACCGTACTTCGCGTGCGGCGCAACTGCGGCGTCTTCGCTCATGTCACCTCCCCAAAACAAACGGCCACGGGATGAGCACGATCGCACCGATGAGCAGCCAGATCAGTCGCACAGCAGGCTTGCGCCCCCTCGTGAGGAGCAGGGCCAGCGCGAACCAGAGCGGGGCGGCCAGTACCGCAAGCCATTCCTGCGCGTCGAAGACGAACTGTTCGAGCGGTCCAAGGGCGAAGTACACGAAGCGCTGCACGCTGACGAACCAGCCCACCGTGTACAACGCGAAGACTCCCGCGAAGATACCGAGCGTTACCAGCAAGACCGAACTCATCGAGGGCGGGATGTCTTCGTCCTCGGGTTGGTCGGCCTCCGCGTCATCCGTCGCGGCGTCCGGTTTTGCGCGTTTCGACGGCTTCTGAACCGTTGGCTCTGGCGTTTCGTAATGACTCGGATCACGACCGCCGGCCCAGGTCAGGGCCTCATCGTCTTCGTCGCTCACCCAGCCAGTATCCCGTACCACTGCCGCACTTTGTTGACCCCGTGGTCCCTGAAACCCGCGCGCGGTCAACAAACGGCGCTGTTACGGGGCAGATTTCGATACTGCGCTGACTACGTCAGTGCCTACTCAATCAACGACTAAAGCTGCTCTGCCACCTGCTCGTGCAGGTCGAGAAGGGTGACGGTACGCTCACGCGGCCCACGACCGAAGCCGCACTCGGTGGCAACGCCGTACTCGCTCACGAATTTCGACGCGGCAGCCGCGCGGCGGAGGGCTCCTTCGACACCATCTTCGTGGTGCAACAGCCCGAGGTAAACCTCCGTGTCTGCAGGCCACTCGACCGCTTCGAGCGGCGCGAAGTATGCCTCGTCATCGCGGTCGATGGGCACGGGCAGGTGAACCCAAGTCACTGGTCGAGGCGACTGCTCGAAGATGCCGGACAACACCTCGGCGAGCATCCCCGCGTCGGCTGGCTGCACGAAGTGGTGCTCCTCGACATCGCCGTAACAGAGGTGGTATCCCACCTCGACGTCGGCAGGCACGGCTCGGGCCTGCGCCGCAGCACGTGAGACAACGCCCGCGAGGATCTCGTCGTGAGTTTCGCCGAACCAGGTCGTGATCTTGTATCCGCGGATCTCAGCCGCTTCCAACATCCCGAATTCGAGGGCTGTGTCCCACTGGATCGCGAGTTGGTCGTGAGGAATACCGGCGAGGATGCGGTCAAGTTCGGCAAACAACGCGGCTTCGTATACGGGCTCGATCTCGGCACGAACCTCCGGCGCGAAGAAGCTGCCGACGACGCCCGCGGGAGTCGGCAGTGAAACTTGGAACCGCGTCTCGATCGGGATGATGCCCTGCGTCTTAAGGGCAGCGAAGGTCGCGTACGACTCGAGCGCGGCATCCGCGTATCCGAGCGTCGGAATCTTCAGGTCTGCCGCCGCCAGGGTGCCGTCCAACGTGATTGGTCGTCCATCGAAACGCTCGCGGATGTAGAACGGGGTGTCGCCGACGCGCACGAGGCCGGGCGTCTGGTCGAAGTAGTCCTTCTGAAACTGAATCCAGTAGTAGCGGTCGCCGACCTCGCCGTCTGGCATGCGGTTCAGCCTGCCGCCGAGGCGTTCGCTGACGGTGCGGAAGGTGGACTCTGCATCCGGCAGGTTAACGCTGCCAACAAGGTGTGCCGTGGTGGTCGCTGTGTTGCTTCTCATTGGCTCCAACTTTAGCTGCGCACGTAGAGCCACAGGATGCGTCAAGCGCGAGGCCGATACCCTGAACGGATGCCCGTGGTCGTTGCCATCATCGCGAGCCTCGCGCTGCTCGCACTGGCCGGGTATCAGGTCGCGCTACTGCGGGGCGCCGCGCTTGCCCGCTTCGCGTGGGGCGGGGAGGACCACTACCTTCAGCCGCGATTTCGGCCGTGGGCGGTCGCGGCCGTCGTGGCATACCTCGTCGGAATCGTAGTGATCCTTCAGGGCGCGAACGTGTTTCTGTTGACCTCGGTGCTCGTGGCCGAGATCCTCTGCTACCTCTACGCGGCCGGCTTCTTCGTTGCCTTCATCGTGACTGCGCGATCAAGGAGTGCGGTCGAGCGGCACATCAACCTGCCCATCAACATTGTGCTGTCAGGGATGTTCCTGATTGTCGCCATCGCGGGGCACCTCCCCGCCCACTAGGGCAAGTACTGCTTCGCGGGTCATCGTGCGTTTTCAATGCCGCTGGTGCGCTTCACAAAGTTTTTTTGGCAATCTCGAAAAAACTTTTTCAAAAGTAAGGAATTTGGGCCCGATTTCTCCCGAATTTCGTCTCAAATGTCGGGGGTGTCCGATGCGATTAACACATGACAAAAGGCCCGATTTTCGAGGACTGGGACGTACCGTCCGGCCGCGAACGGGCACGCTCCGAGGGCAGGCAGACTGACTTTCTGGATGTCGCCGTCGACCTTGGTCACGCCGCGAACAGGATCGCCGCCCTTCAGTTGCGGGCGATCGATCGAGCACGGCGCGAGGCCCTCGGAGGGGACAACACGAAGTCCCTCAACTCGAGAAACCTTGCCGCCCGGTCGTTCCGCGCGGAGGTCGCCACCGCCATGGGCATCACCGAACGCTCCGCCGAGAACCTCATAGGGAACGCCGCCGTCCTCATCGACCAATTTCCGTGCACGCTCGCGTTACTCGAATCCGGCGCGATTTCTTATCGACACGCAATCGCGATGGTCGACGAGGCGAGCGGGCTGGATGCAGAAGACCAGGCATCCCTCGAAGCCGAGGTCTTGCCAAACGCGACCACGCTCACCGCACCCCAGTTTCAGCGAGTGCTGCGCACGGCACGAGAGCGGCTGCATCCCGAGTCGATCGAGCAGCGACAGGTCGCTGCACGATCCGATCGCGGAGTCGGAATTGACGATGAACGTGACGGGATGGCGACGCTGTGGCTGCACACTAACGCAGCACACGCCCACGCGATCTTCAACCGGCTCACCAGGGCGGCGCATGGACTCCGCACCGAGGACGACGAGAGAACCCTCGACAATCGGCGTGCCGACATCCTCGTATCTGTCCTGCTCGCGAAAGAGAACGGCGTCCCGTTCGGATTCGTTCCCAACGAGCCAGACAGCGAAGACTTCGTTCGCTGGTTCCGCGGAATCGACGCACAGGTGATCGTCTCGGTGCCAGTTCTGTCGCTTCTCGGCAAATCTGATGTGCCTGCGACTCTCGACGGCATCGTTCCCATCGACCTCGAGACCGCTCGAGTCATCGTTGGGCAGGCGAAGAGTTTCATCCGCATCCTCACGCATCCGGAAACGGGTGCGACGCTGTCAGTCGGCCGAAAACACTACAAGCCGCCCCGCGAACTGCGGATGTATCTCGCGATTCGAGATCTCATCTGCAGATTCCCGGGCTGCTCACAACCGGCAGCCCGCAGCGACATTGATCACACCAGAGAGTGGCAAGACGAAGGTCACACCGAGCACGTCAACCTTGCCCATCTCTGCCGGGGTCACCACACGATCAAGGGCGAAACGAATTGGAACGTCACACAGGATGCAGACGGGAGCGGCACTCTGAACTGGGTCTCCCCCAGCGGCCGCAAGATGCAGACGCACCCCGCGGTGCGGTTCGGAAGCTAGACGTCGACGACTTCGCTGAACTCGAACTCCATCAGGCCGTGTTCGACGAACGGCAGCCGCTTAATCAGTTCGCTGGCTGACTCAATCGTCTCTGCCTCGAGAAAGCTCACAACACCCGTGTGCTCTGCGAACCGAAAAGCGTTCAGGATGACCCCGTCGGCCTTCAACTGCTCCATTGCCGCATGCTCGTCGTCGAGGTACGGCCCGATTTCGCCTGGCTTGGTGACTGTTCCTGTCGCGAAAATGTACATCGTGCCAGTTAACGCCGTTTGCCCCTGCTCGAGGCAGGGGCAAACGAGATTCAAGAGCGACTAGCGCGCGGCGCGGCCATCACGCGAAGTCGCCTCGGCGACTTCACAAACCAGCACAGCGTCCTTGACTACGCGGATGTCAGCGCGCAGCGCTGCCATCCGTGTAGTCCGCGTCCTGCTGCTTCCACGCGAAGAGGGCGCGCAGTTCCTTGCCGGTCGCCTCGATGGGGTGCTGGGCACCCTTCTCACGCAGGGCGAGGAACTCGGGAGCACCAGCATCCTGATCGTCGATGAAGCGCTTGGCGAAAGTGCCGTCCTGGATGTCTGAGAGCACAGCCTTCATGTTCTCCTTGACGTGCGGGTCGATGACGCGCGGGCCCGAAACGTAGTCGCCGTACTCTGCGGTGTCGGAGACCGACCAGCGCTGCTTGGCAATGCCGCCCTCCCACATCAGGTCGACGATGAGCTTCAGTTCGTGAAGCACCTCGAAGTAGGCGATCTGCGGCTGGTAGCCAGCCTCGGTCAGGGTCTCGAAGCCGTACTGCACGAGCTGGGATACGCCACCGCAGAGAACGGCCTGCTCACCGAACAGGTCGGTCTCTGTCTCCTCGGTGAACGTCGTCTTGATGCCTCCGGCACGAAGACCACCGATGCCCTTGGCGTAGCTCCAGGCGAGAGCCCAGGCTCCGCCGGTCGCGTCCTTCTCGACGGCAACGATAACCGGAACGCCACGACCAGCCTCATACTCGCGACGCACGGTGTGACCTGGGCCCTTAGGGGCGACCATGATCACGTCGACGCCTTCCGGCGCCTCGATGTAGCCGAAGCGAATGTTGAAGCCGTGACCGAAGAGGATCGCCTTGCCCTCTGCGAGGTGGGGCTGGATGTCCTCGCGGTAGATGATCCGCTGGTACTGGTCAGGAGCGAGGATGACGATGACATCGGCCCACTCGGACGCCTCGGCGACAGACAGAACCTTGAAGCCAGCCTCCTCGGCCTTGGGCTTCGACTTCGAGTCCGCCTTGAGCGCGACGACAACCTCGACACCAGAGTCACGAAGATTGAGCGCGTGCGCGTGGCCCTGTGAGCCGTAGCCGACAACCGCAACCTTCTTGCCCTGGATGATGGACAGGTCAGCGTCTTTGTCGTAGAAGATTTCGGTCATGTGCTTTCTTTCTCTTGTTTTGTTGATTGAGTAGGCCCGAAGGGCCCTATCGAAATCGGTGTTCGTCG
>DASXNG010000252.1:0-7169 GCA_036495225.1 Galbitalea sp. | reverse complement strand
TGGCCGCGTCCACGTGGACGCGCACCGATGCTGCACCAGCGTCAAGCGCCGCCTCGGCGAGGAGGGTCGAACCGACCACGACGACGCTGGCGCCCGCGATCAACCCGGCGGCCTCACCCAGAATCAGCCTGTCGGCCGCTTCCAGTTCTTCGTCCTGCATCGTCACCCCCTCGGCGAGAATCGTCATCGACGGCTTAGTCTCTCCCGAGCGGTCGCCAGACGACCACCTGGGTGTTTCGTTGCGCGCGTGTTCCCGTACGCAGGGGCACGACATCGCCCGAGCCCGCCGCAGCGAACACTCGGCGGCCCGGTCGATTCAGCAGTTCGTCGGCGAGCGCCGTCTCCAGTTCGCGTACTCGGGATTGCAGCGCGGCGACCTGATTCTCGAGTTCGAGAATTCGACGGATGCCCTCGAGGTTGAGGCCTTCTGCCCCGAGCCTCGCGATTTCGCGAAGCTGCACGACATCCCGCATCGAGTAGCGACGCGATTTTCCTGCCGTGCGAGTCGGGCTCACGAGACCCAGCCGGTCGTACTGACGAAGGGTTTGCGGATGCATCGCCGCGAGTTCCGCTGCGATGGCGATCGCGAACACCGGACTGTCCTGGTCCATCAGCGCGCTCCTCTCGCCTGATCAAGCAGTTCTTCGCGTGGATTATCTTTCGGCATCGACGCGTCGAATTCCTCAAGGTGCTTCTTTGCCGCCTCCGAGAGATGATTCGGTACCGCCACGTGAACGGACGCCAGCAGGTCGCCCGTTCCCTTGCTCGTCGTAACACCGCGGCCCTTGACACGCAGCACCCGACCGCTCGGCGTTCCCGCCGCCACGCGCAGACGCACGGGCTCGCCGCCCAGCGTCGGCACCTCGACTGTTGCACCGAGCGCGGCCTCGACGAACGTCACGGGCAGGTCGACGCGAAGGTTGAGTCCGTCGCGCTCGAACACCGGATGCTTGCGCACCGACACCGTCACGACGAGGTCACCGGTTTCGCCGCCATCCGGACTGGGTTCGCCCTTGCCCTTCAGTCGGATCTTCTGCCCGTCGTTGACACCAGCCGGGATCTTCACCTTGATCGGCCTGCCGCCGGAAACCGTCAGCGAGATGGTCTCGCCGTTGATCGCCGTGATGAAATCGAGCGTCGTCGAAGCGGCAAGGTCACGCCCTCGGGTCGGACCGCCGAAGCCCTGGAAGCCGCCCGAGGTGCGGCCGAAGCCGCCGCCGCCGAACATTCCACCGAGAAGGTCTTCGAATCCACTCTGCTGATACGAGCGACGACCGGCGCCACTCTGCCCAAACATGTTGCCGAACACGTCCTCGAAACCACCCGGCTGGCCTCCGCCGCCAGCGGTGAATCTGGCGCCGGAGCCCATCGCGCGAACCTGGTCGTACTCGGTGCGCTGTTCGGCATCTGACAGCACGGAGTAGGCCTCGCTGATCTCCTTGAAACGCGCCTCGGCCTTCGCATCCCCGGCGTTGGAGTCTGGGTGGTACTGCCGTGCGAGCTTGCGGTAGGTCTTCTTCAGCTCGGCGTCCGAGACATCCTTGCTGACGCCAAGAACTTTGTAGAAATCCTTGTCGAACCAGTCCTGGCTTGCCACGCGGCCCTCCTAGTTGCCGTCTGGCACAGAGACCGCGACCTTCGCCGCGCGCAGCAGTCGGTCGCCGAGCGCGTAACCGGGCTCGATGACATCGGCAACGGTGTTGACCGTGACACCGGGCGTCGGCAGTTGGACGACAGCCTCGTGCAGGTGCGGGTCGAACGCTTCACCCTTCTCGCCGACAGCACGGAGACCGTAGCGGGCGAAACCGGCATGGAGCTTCTGCGCGACGAGCTCGAGCGGGCTACCGGCGAGATCGCCGTGCGCCTCGGCGCGGTAGAGATCGTCGACGGCTGGCAACAGCGTGCGGATCACCTCGGCGATCACGGCCTCACGGTTGGCCGCGCGGTCGCGCTCAACTCGCTTGCGAAAGTTGACCAGTTCGGCCTGTGCGCGCGCAAGGTCGTTGCGCATGTCGGCCAGAAGATCACGCTCGCCAGCTTCGATGAAAGAGATCTCCTCATCTGTCAGCGTCTCGACGTCGGCGTCCTCCGCGTCGACGAGATCGTCGACCGAGTGCACCGTCGCGGTGTCGCCGTCCTCCGAGCCCACTTCCGGCTCGGAGGCGTTGACATCTTCAGGCTCGTTTTGAGAAGGTTCGGGCTTCTTCTTGTCGGTCATTGCCTACTTCTTTGGGTCGGTGGTCGGCTCGTCTTCGACGACTTCGGCATCCACAATGTCTTCGTCATCGGATGTTGACTCCTCGGACGACTCGCTGGAGTCGCCAGCACTAGCCTGCTCACCCGAAGCGTAGATCGCTTCGCCAAGCTTCTGCTGGGACTGGTTGAGCTTGTCGAATGCGGCCTTGACCGCTGTCTCGTCGTCGCCCTTCAGTGCGGACTGCAGCGCGTCAACGTCCGCCTGGACCTCGGTCTTGACGTCCTCTGGCAGCTTGTCTTCGTTGTCCTTGATCAGCTTCTCGATCGAGTAGGCGAGCTGCTCCGCGCTGTTGCGAGTCTCGGCAGCGTCGCGACGCGCCTTGTCTTCTGCCGCGTGCTCTTCGCCCTCACGGACCATGCGCTCGATGTCTTCCTTCGCCAGCGACGAACCGCCGGTGATGGTGATCGACTGCTCTTTGCCGGTTCCCTTGTCACGAGCGTGCACCTGCACGATGCCGTTCGCATCGATGTCGAAGGTGACCTCGACCTGCGGAACTCCGCGGGGCGCCGGTGCGATTCCCTGCAGCTCGAACGTGCCGAGCGGCTTGTTGTCGCGGGTGAACTCGCGCTCGCCCTGGAAGACCTGGATGGCGACGGACGGCTGGTTGTCGTCTGCCGTCGTGAAGGTCTCACTTCGCTTGGTCGGGATGGCGGTGTTGCGCTCGATGAGCTTGGTCATGATGCCGCCCTTGGTCTCGATACCGAGGCTCAGTGGGGTGACGTCAATGAGCAGAACGTCCTTGCGCTCGCCCTTCAGAACACCGGCCTGCAGAGCAGCACCGACCGCGACAACCTCATCCGGGTTGACGCCCTTGTTCGGCTCCTTGCCGCCGGTCATCTTCTTGACGAGTTCCTGCACGGCTGGCATACGCGTTGAGCCACCGACCAGCACGACGTGTGAGACGTCAGCGACCTTGATGCCGGCCTCCTTGATGACGTCTTCGAACGGCTTGCGGGTGCGGGCGAGCAGGTCCTTGGTCAGGTCCTCGAACTTTGCGCGAGTCAGGGTCTCGTCGAGGTTCGCCGGACCGCTCTCCGTAAGAGAGAGGTACGGGAGCTGGATGCTGGCGCTCATGGAAGACGACAGCTCCTTCTTGGCCTGCTCCGCTGCTTCCTTGAGTCGCTGCAGCGCGATCTTGTCCTTGGAGACATCCACCCCGGTTGTCGCCTTGAACTGGGCGACCAGGTGGTCGACGATGCGCTGGTCCCAGTCGTCGCCACCGAGACGGTTGTCACCGGCGGTTGCGCGAACCTGAATGGTCGAGAAGTCGTCATCCTTGCCAACCTCAAGCAGGGAAACGTCGAACGTTCCACCACCAAGGTCGAAGACCAGGATGAGCTCGTCTTCCTTGCCCTTGTCGAGGCCATAAGCGAGTGCCGCAGCGGTCGGCTCGTTGATGATGCGGAGCACGTTGAGGCCGGCGATCTCGCCGGCATCCTTCGTCGCCTGACGCTCGGCATCGTTGAAGTATGCGGGCACGGTGACGACTGCGTCTGTTACCGGCTCACCGAGATACTGCTCGGCGTCACGCTTGAGCTTGGCGAGGATGCGCGCGGAAATTTCCTGCGGGGTGTACTTCTTGCCATCGATGTCGACGGTCCAGTCCGTACCCATGTGGCGCTTAACCGAGGAGATCGTACGGTCGACGTTGGTGACCGCCTGGCGCTTCGCGGTCTCGCCGACGAGCGTCTCGCCGTCCTTGGTGAATGCGACAACCGATGGAGTGGTGCGGAATCCCTCCGCATTGGCGATGACCGTTGGCTCTCCACCTTCGAGAACCGCGACCACCGAGTTAGTGGTTCCGAGGTCAATTCCTACTGCTCGAGCCATATGCTCTCTACTCCTTCTTCCATGCTGGCCGCTTCGACTGCCTCAGCGACCGAGTCCTTGCGAGAACTTGAGTCTCGCGCTGTCAAGTTTGCCGGGGCCGCTTTCCGATGTCAAGCGAGCGTCTCAAAAGTTGAGTCCAACCGACTCATGTGTAACCTTTGGGGTCGCCGCGGAATTCCGTAACCGTCAGTTCGCCACTTGGATGCCGGGGAACACTAGTCTTTCGACCATGACCGACGCGCTACCCGACGATGGGTTGTCCACTTCACCCGCCGCTGTCCGTCTGATCGCTGCGGGGCTGTCACTCGAAGAAGAGAAGACCGTACCGAAACGGCGCATAGCCGCCTGGGGATTTTGGGACTGGGGCGGCGCCGCATTCAACGCCATTACGACGACGTTTGTCTTCACGGTGTATCTCACGTCCTCCGGCTTCGGGAATCGCGACCACTCGACCGCACTCCTGGGGATCGCCGGGATCATCGGTGGAGTACTCGTTGCACTCATCGCTCCGGTCAGTGGGCAGCGCTCCGACGGGACCGGCAGGCGCAAGCTCTGGCTCGGAATCAACACCGCGATCGTCGTGCTCGCAATCGGCTCGGCCTTCTTCGTACACGAAGCTCCCGGCTACCTCTGGTTCGGGCTCACGCTACTCATCATCGGAACCCTGTTCTTCGAGGTGGCGACCGTCTACTACAACGCAATGTTGTCGCAGGTCTCCTCTGCGAAGACGGTTGGGAGAGTCAGCGGATTCGGCTGGTCGATGGGTTACTTCGGTGGCATCGTGCTACTCCTCATCCTCTACTTTGGCTTCATTCATCCGGATGTCGGCCTGTTCGGCGTGACCGACAAGGACGGCCTGTCGATCCGTGTCTCCATGGTTGTTGCCGCGATCTGGATGGCCGTGTTCTCCATTCCCGTGCTGATCTCGGTACCCGAGCCGCCGGTGACGGTGGCCAGGGCCCCGCGCCGAGGTATCGGCGAGTTCCTGCGCAGCATCGTGCGGTCGTACGCAAAGCTCGGGCGCGACATCGGCGGCCTGTGGCAGGTGAGTCGCAGAACCGTGTGGTTCCTAATCGCGAGCGCGGTCTTTCGTGATGGCCTCACGGGCGTCTTCACCTACGGCGGGGTTCTTGCTGGTGTCGCGTTCGGCTTCTCCGCGGGCGATGTCATCATCTTCGCGATTGTCGCAAACGTGGTTGCCGGAATCTCGACCGTTCTCATCGGTCGACTCGACGACGTGCTCGGCCCAAAGCCTGTCATCGTGGGAGCGCTGATCGGCGCGATCGTTGCGGGCCTCTGCGTCTTCGTATTCCACGCCGGAGGCACAACGATCTTTTGGATCTTCGGGCTACTCATGTGTGTCTTCGTCGGTCCAGCGCAGTCGGCGAGCCGTAGCTTCCTGGCCAGGGTCATCCCAGCGGGCCACGAGGGCGAGGTGTTCGGCCTCTACCAAACCACCGGCAAGGCCGCGACCGTCCTGGCTCCGCTGCTGTTCACCTTCTTCGTCGGAGTGTTCGGTGGCGCCATCTACGGCATCCTCGGAATCATGATCGTCCTCATCGCCGGGCTCGCCCTCATGCTTCCCATTCGTGCGAACGCGGAATAGGTGAACGGCACCTCGGGGCTGGGCGACGAGGCCCAACGAGGATTAGCCTGACGATATGGCTGAAGTTCGCCCGATTGGGTACTGGCTCAGGCTCGTCGACAACCTCATTGACGACCAGTTCGCGAAGACGCTGGACGAACACGGCGTCACACGCATGCAATGGCAGCTTCTGAACGTACTCGCAAGGGGAACTGCAACAGTCGAACAGTTGGATGCTGCGGTCGCGCCGTTCCTCGGACGCGGCGAACCGGAGACAGCTCTCGACCACCTGAGCGAGCTGATCGACAGCGCCTGGGTGGATGCGACGCCGACGGGTTACGAGCTCACAGATCGTGGGCGCGCTGCTCTCGATCGGCTCACCACGGTTGTCGCCGAGCAACGCACGGCGATGGCAGCTGGCCTCACAGAGGAACAGTACGTGAGCACGGTCGCCACCCTTGAGCGCATGGCGCGGAACTTGGGCTGGACCGATCCGGACCTGTAGCGCGTGTTAGCCGCGTCCGTGAGGCAACGGCTCAGGCAACGGCGAGGTCGATGTGTCTCCGCGCATCCGCTTCAGCAGCACCTCGGCACTGACGAGGCACATCGGCAAACCAATCCCTGGAACAGTTGAAGCCCCGACGTAGTAGAGCCCCTCGACGCGCTTGCTGTTGTTGCTCGCCCGAAATGCAGCGCTCTGCTGCAACGTGTGAGCCGGACCCAGCGCCGTGCCCCTCCAAGCGTTCAGGTCGCGCGCGAAGTCGGTAGGTCCGACAGTCCGTCGAAGAACGATGCGCGCGGCCAGGTTCGGGATGCCCGCCCACCGTCCGATCTGCTCGATGACTGAGTCGGCGAGGCGCTCCACCGCCACATCACCCTTGCCGCCGATGCCGCCCCGGCCAAAACTCGCGTCCGCGGGTACTGGCACGACAACCACGAGGTTCTCGTGACCCTCCGGCGCGACATCCGGCTCCAGCGCACTCGGCTTCGAAACGTAGACGGAGGGCGGTGACGGTACGGTCGGCATACGGCCGACGAGGCTCTCGAATCCGCCCCGCCAGTTCTCCGCGAAAAACATGGTGTGGTGCTGGAGTTGAGGCAGTTCGCCCTTCACCCCGAGATAGAGGAGCACGACGCCCGGCGCCGGCGTGCTCGAATCCCAGTAGCCCTCTGGATAGGTCTGTTGGTCAACTTCGAGCAGTTCGGTTTCGGTGTGGTGCAGATCGGCTGCCGACACCACGATGTCCGCAGCGACGGCGCGCTTGCGGCGATCCGAACCGACGTACTCGACGCCCGTTGCCCTGCCGTGCTCAACCAAAATCTTCGTGACTGTGGCCCGGGTACGAATCGTTGCGCCCTCGGCCTTTGCCAGTGCGGCAACCGACTGGATGACGCCGACGAAGCCGCCGAGCGGATACCGCACACCCTGCTCAAGATCGAGGTGACTCATCAGGTGATAGAAACTGGGCGTCAGATACGGACTCGATCCCAGAAGAG
>DASXNG010000251.1:0-14307 GCA_036495225.1 Galbitalea sp. | reverse complement strand
CTGTCACCCGAGAGCGCTGCTGCAAGGTACCCGGCAGCGAACGCGTCGCCAGCCCCCACTACTTCGACCACCCCGACAGCCAACGGTTCGACGAAGGTTTCGAGCTCACCGAGAAACTCCGTTGCCCCGACCGCCCCGTCTTTGACCACCAGTCGACCGGGATGCGAGAGCAGCTGCCGTACATCCTGCGGTGACCGCGTGCCCCACAGTATTTCCGCTTCGTCGAGCCCGACAAAGACGACATCCGCTCGGTCGGCCAGCCCGGCCAGAATCGGCGCCGCCTGGTGAATGGTCCAGAGTGCCGGCCGGTAGTTCACGTCGAACGAAACCTGCGTGTGAGTGCCAGCGGTCGCCGCGAAAACCGCCTCGATCATCTCCGCACATCTGGTCGAGAGCGCAGGCGTGATGCCGCTCACGTGGACCATCCTCGCCTCGGTGAACGGTATCGTCGTGACCCACTCTGCGCTCATGAGCGCCGCGGCCGAACCCGCGCGATAGTAGTGAACCGTCGTTCCCGTCTCCACAGGGTCTTTGAAGTAGACGCCGGTAGGTGCTGTGTCGTCGACATCAACCAGTGACACATCAACGCCAGCACCACCGACCCGGCCGAGGATCCGACGCCCAAACGGATCATTACCAACCCTGCTCGCCCACGCAACCCGCACGCCTGCCGCCGCCAGGTGCATGGCGACGTTCGATTCGGCACCACCGATGTCGACGACAACTGTCGCGGCGCTCTCGAGCCCTCCGCCGTCGACGGGTGTGAGCATGGCCATGGTCTCGCCGATGGCAACGACGTCGAAGTTCTGGGCGTTCACCATTACGGGTACCGCAGTCCCCCGTCGGGGCCTCGAACGCCTGCAGCCCAAGCGTCGTGTCCGGACAGTTCTGCGGGGTATTTCGCTGCCTCGGTCTCATTGAGGTCGATGCCCCAGCCCGGAGTCTCGTTTGGCCGAATCCACCCGTTCACGATGCGCAGCGTACCCGGGAACACCTCGTGGGTGGCATCGTTGTAGACGTGACCCTCCTGGATGCCGAAGGCGGGAGAGGTGACGTCGAGGGCCACATTCGCTGCTGCCGCGACGGGCGACGTGTCACCGGGCGCGTGCCAAGCAGTCTGCACCCCACAGAACTCGGCGAGTGCCGCGAGTTTCATGGCGGGGGTGAAGCCGCCGATTGCTGAAATGTGGCAACGGATGAAGTCGACGGCCCCCAGCCGTACCAGGTCAGCGGCAGCGGTGATGGATGTCGCAAGCTCGCCGACGGCGATCGGCACTGGTGATTGTTCCCGCACGCTCGGCAGCTGCGCCCAGTGCTCCGGCGCGAGAACGTCCTCGAGGAAGAACAGGCCGTACGGCTCGAGAGAACGCGCGAGCGTCACGGCCTGCTTGGCGGTGAGCCGGGAGTGCGCGTCGTGCAGCAGGTCGATGCTCGAGTCAAGCTGCGTGCGCGCATATTCGAAGAGCTTCGGGGTGTTGTGCAGGTATTCCTCGACCCGCCAGCCGTCAGGGTATGGCGCCAGCGGATAACCACCACCGGTTCCCCTGCTGCCATACGACCCGATTCCCGGTTGCCCGGCCTGGAGCCGAATGTGTCGCCAGCCTTCCTCAATGAGTTGATGCGCGTGCTCCACCGCGGCTTCGGGCGAATCGCCGCCGGCGTGCAGGTACGTCTCGGCCGCCGCGCGAACCTTGCCGCCGACGAGCTCGTGCACGGGCATCCCCGCGCGCTTTCCCGCGATGTCCCACAGCGCCATGTCGAGCCCGGAGATCGCGTTGTTCGACACCGGGCCCTCGCGCCAGTACGACGAAAGCTTTGCGAGGCGAATGAGGTCTTCGATGTCACCGGGATAACGCCCGACGACCAGCCGGGCAAGGTGTTCCTCGACGAAGGCCACCACGGAATGCCAGCGCTGGGTGAAGGTCGCACAGCCCAGCCCGTACAGGCCGGGCTGGTTCGTGTCGACACGAACCACCACGAGCGCGATCCCCTCCGGGGCTGTGACGATCGTGCGCACGCCGGTGATGCGAATGTCGTCGCGGGCATCCCAAGGCTGTTCAAACGTTTTCGGCTGGGTCTGGTTCGTCACTTCTGGTGTGCCTTCGCTGTCGCTTCGTGAATGGAGTGTTCCGCGGTGAAGCCGAGCTGCGTGGTCGCCCGGCTCGTATCGATGGCCGTGTCTCGGCCCTCGATGGGTCGTGTAAGCGGAATGCCTGGCGCGTATTCCCCGAGGAGTTCGGCTGTCGGTGCATCAAGGATGGTGTCGCGCGCGCTCAGTCCGATGACCTGGCTACCGGTGATGGATGCGGTGAGCGCGAGCGAAACGGAGCGCGCCGCATCGCGCAGGTCGAGATACGCCCAGCCCTCACTGACGAACGAGCCGGGGTTCGCACTCACCTGCTCCCTGCGCTGAGTTAGCCGTTCACCAGCACCGACGAAGGGGAATCGCAGCGCGACGATGTCCATACCCCAGCGCGTTGCCGCCATGCGAGCGGTCTGCTCATCGACGATCTTGGACAGCGAATAGGCGTCTTCCGGATCGGTGGGGATCTCCTCGTCGATCGGGAAGTAAGCGGGAAGAGGGTGGAAGCGGTTGAGAGGGAGCCCGCTCGCGTTAATACTGCTAGCGATGACCGCTCGACGTATGCCGCGTTCGCCCGCGGCGGCGAGCACGGTGAAAGTCGCAGTGACGTTGGTCGTGAACACCTGATGAGGCGTTCCCAGGTTGGGGTGTGGGATCGCGGCGAGGTGAACGACAGCGTCGACGTCCTCGAGAGCGGCTTCGACGACCGCCGGGGAGCTTGCGTCACCCGCGAAAACTCGATCAGCTCCCGCCGGAAACGGGCCGTCGAGCGAGAGCGCACTCACCGCGATGCCTCGTGCTGCGAGGTAGTCGCACGTCGCCGTTCCGATGGAGCCGGAGGCCCCCGTCACGAGAACGCGTGCCGGTGTCAGGGCTGAGCTTGAGGCCATCCGTTCGTCCTTCCGCCCGCCATCGGACAGTTTCGGCGGAGGCGGACGTAGTGCGTACGACAGGTCGTCCCGCGATTATTTGCTCGAAATTCACGAAAACTTGTGAACTTTCGCATCATTCTTACGTATTTGCGATCGTAGTGCCCTGCGCCGCGCAGAGAAAATTCGCGGTGCGCTAGCGGCCAGCGACGAGCGGAATGCGCCGGTCGAGAACTGTCAGTAGCACGACCGCAATGGCGATCAGGGCGAGAACTCCACCGAGAATGTGGAAGCCCATGTCCGTTGCGGCGTTGCCGAAGGCCAGGCCGATGAGGCTGGACGAGAAGATCGCGCCGATGTAGGAGAAGGTGCGATACAAGCCCGACGCCACGGCGATCTCTTCCGCTGGAGACTGCGAGTACAGCGTCGCCTGGTTCGCGAAGCTGGCAAACCCGTTCGCGAAACCGAAGAGCAGGGTCATGCCGATGAGTACGAGAATGCCGGTCTGGCTGTCAACGAGCAGGATCACACCCGAGGTCAGCAGCAGCGCAACTCCGGAGAGGATGAGCGGCCAGCGCACCCAGCCCCGACCGGAAACGACGCGCGCGATGACGATGCTGAGACCGGAAAACGGGATGAGGATGAGCCCGACCACATCCGGCTTCAGGCCGACGCTCTGCTCCATCCACTGGCTGCTTCCATAGAGGGCGGAGTAGGTGCCGAGGCCGACCAGGAATTGCCGCAGATAGGTGCGCTGGAGCGGACGGTTGGATCCCAGCATCCTCACGTCGATGAGTGGACTCGCGACCCTTCGCTCCCACAGGATGAGCGCAGCCAGAAGCACCGCGAACACCGGGAGAAGCCACCAGATCGGTGCCCTCAGGTCGGAGAGGAAGAAGAGGAGGCTGGTGATTGCGCCGGCGAAGAGCGCGATACCGGGGATGTCGACAGCCTTCAGCACGCTCCCCCGAGTCTCGCGGTCGATCGGCTGGTCTTTCGCTACGCCGAGACTCGTGAGCACGAATGTCACCAGCGCGAGCGGGATGTTGATGAAGAAGAGAGCGCGCCATCCCCAGTACCCCGCGAGCACGCCGCCGAGGGGGAGCCCGATGACCACGGTCACTTGCGCCGCGATGGAGAAGTTGCCGAGGACTCGCGTCGGCACCCCGACTCCGAAGGCGTCCGCGCGCTTGCGAACGAGCGCCATCGCCGTCGGATAGGCGGCCGACGTGCCGATTCCGATCAGCGCGCGCGAGAGCAGCAGGAATCCGAACGCTGGCGCGAGGGTGCCGATGACCCCCGCGATGAACAGGATGACGATGCCTGCCTGGAAGACGCGGCGCGGGCCGAACAGGGTGGAGAGTTTGCCCATTGTCGGCTGAGCGATCGCGCTGCACAGGTACAGCACGGAGATGAGCGTCGCGGTCTGACCGGGGCCGGTGTGGAAGTCAAGGCCGATCCCGAGTAGTCCCGTCGCCAGCATCGAGCTGTTGATCGGGTTGAGCGTGGAACCGAGCAGGAGTGGCGAGGTGAACCGCCAGCCGAATGGCTTCGCTACTGGCACCTCCCCAGACGCCGGCTGGTCGGTGAGCTTTGTCATCAGCGCGTTGCTGCGAGGAGGTCGAGGACCTCCCGGGTGGTGCCCGTCTCGCCGATGCCCGGGAAGATGCGCGTCACGCTGTTTTCGTGGATGTCAGCGTTCATATCGGTCATCGCGTCCGTTGCCAGAGTGACGTTGAAACCAAGCTCGTGTGCGTGCCGGGCGGTGGATTCGACGCCCGAGCCGGTGGCGACGCCGGTCAGGACCACCTGCGTCACGCCGCTGTCCCGGAGGTACTGCTCCAGGTCGGTGCCGGTGAACGCACCGCGCGTCTGCTTGGTGACCAGGTGATCGGATGGCTGTTGGTTAAGTTCGGGAATCAGCACGTCCCAGCCTTCCGGACGAGCGGCGCCCGCAGCGACCGACCGCTCCGTGCGACCGGACGGCGCGCCCGTCACGTTGACCAGCACGACGGGCAGTCCGTTCGACCGAAAGGCTTCTGCGAGCGCGACTGTGTTCGAGACGACGCCGACCATCGGGTGCGCCGTCGGCATCGCGACAACGCCGGCCTGCAGGTCGATGACGATCAACGCGGTCTTCGGGTCAAGCGTGGTGAGTGCCATGATTTCTCTTTCTTCGAGGGTGGGTGCCGTGCGGGCACGACGAAACGCTCAGCGCCGAAGAGCGGCGCGAACGGTGATTTAGGGTTCGAGAAGCCGCCGGAGCAACTCGACGGCGCGAACCAGTTCGGCTTGCTCTCGCTGGTCGTACCTTTCACGAATCGCGTGAAACAGCCAGTCATCCTTAGCAACGCGGTTTGCGTTGATAGTGGTTGTCGCCAGCTCGGTAAGCGAGAGGATGGTCTGTCGACCATCGGTTGGATCCGGGGAGCCGCTCACGTAGCCAACCGCGTCGAGCGCGGCCACGATCGCACTCATCGACTGCGGCCGCATCCCTTCGGCGCGCGCCAAAGCCGTGAGTGTCGTCGGCCCGTCCTGCAGCAGTCGGGTCAGAACCGAAATCTGCGACGGCGTGAAATCGCCGGGGGTCGCCTGCTCGCTGAGCTTTCGACGCAGCTTGCCGATCAGTTGCCGAAGTTCAGATGCCGTCGCGAGCGTGGCGGCTTCGCCTGCCTCGAGCTTCGCCTCAGTCATGACAACGAGGCTACCAGATCTTCAGGTAACCTGTGTAGTTTACCTGTTCAGTTTAGCTGGCTATCGGCTCAGGCCAGTTCGACCGTGGCCAGAGTCGTAGCCGCCGGCTGGTCGCGCCACGTGCCGCTCAGCGTCGCCTGGGCAGCGACGACCCGACCGGGCTCGAGCACGCGCTGGATCGTCAGTGTGAGATCCCCAGAGCGCAGTGGACGACTCCGTCGCGTGAATGTTCCGGATGTCGACGCCCAAAGGCAGCACCACGCCGGACGTGGCGACGCCGCTGCCTTCGACCACGGCGGTCGGATCGCGCTGAACCATCACGCCGTCGATCTCAATCCACTGCTCAGCCTGGTGTCCGCCGGTCAGCGCCGTCGTCGCGAAGGCGGCTAGCGCAACCGGGTCACCGAGCGCGTCATAGACCCAGCGCGGGCCGAGCACGGAATGCTGCATGGTGCCGACCAGCCACGAGTCCCCTCCCTCGAGCGGAGCGCCACGATAGGTGAGGGGAACCTGCATGACAGGACCCTCTCCCGCCCGGATGAGGAGTGTCTCGATCCCGACTTCCCCATCGGGGTCGTCGAAGCGGTAGGACGACACGTTCACGAGCGCCACGCCCGGCTCGCCAACGAACCACGTCTGGCTGGGAGCCCACGCCTGCAGCAGTTCGAGTTTCGACGGAACGACTTCGGCTTGATGCAGGAGGGCCATGGCTCGATCCTACGATCCGTGGCGACCCGCCGCCCCAGTCTCTAAGCTTGAACCATTCGAAGGAGGCACCATGGCAGTCTTCTCCCGCGGGTTCAGCGGTCGTCGTCGTGAGTCAAGCGATGAGCTTCCACCGGGCCAGTACCTCACCACGGACTTTCCCGTGCTTTCGGCAGGTCCTACTCCGAGAGTGGCGACTGAGACCTGGATGTTCGGGGTCATCAACGAGAGTGGCAACGAGACTTCGTGGAGCTGGGATGAATTCCAGGCACTCGGGCCCGAAGACATCCATACCGACATCCATTGCGTGACGCGCTGGTCGAAACTGGGCACGACCTGGCGGGGCGTCTCGCTCGACAAGGTATTCGCGAAGATCGACACCAGCTACGAGTACGTGATGGCGCATTCCTATGGCGGCTATACGACAAACGTGCCACTGACAGATCTGCTCGACGGCAAGGCTTGGATCGCCACGGAGTTTGAGGGCGAGCCACTCGACCCCGAGCACGGCGGCCCGGCGCGGCTTCTCGTTCCACACCTGTATTTCTGGAAGAGCGCGAAGTGGGTGCGCGGGCTCACCATGATGCCCACGGACGAACCAGGCTTTTGGGAAGAGCGCGGGTACAACATTTACGGAGACCCGTGGAAAGAAGAGCGATACTCGTGACGACGAGCGCCAGTTGACGACGCAGTGGCAGGTTGGGGTGGTCGCAGCGGTGCACCGCGAAACACCAACGGCTCGCGTGATCGATATTGATGTGCGGGATTGGCAGGGCAACCTCGCCGGCCAACACCTCGACCTGCGCGTCACCGCACCGGACGGCTACTCCGCGTCGCGGTCATACTCGATCGCCTCGGTCGGTGGAGGCGCTCGCGTGCAGCTGGCTGTAGACAAGTTGCCGGATGGCGAGGTCTCTCCCTACCTCGTCGATGACGTCGAGGTAGGCGATGAGCTCGAGATTCGAGGTCCGCTCGGCGGCTGGTTCGTGTGGCGGCCGGAACAGTCGGAACCAGTGCAGCTCATTGCCGGTGGTTCTGGTGTCGTGCCGCTCATGGCAATGATCCGAGCGCACGAGGCCGCCGCGTCGAAGGCCCGCTTCCGGTTGCTCTACTCAGTGCGCGCGCCAGAGGACGTCTTCTTCGCGGACGAGTTGCGCAAATTGGAACGCGCCTCGTCGGCGCTCGAGATCACCTGGGTCTACACCCGCAAGACCCCCGACGGATGGCCGACTCCCGCTGGACGCGTGACGCGTCAGATCCTCGAGGCATCGATCATCCCCTCGAGCGACAAGCCAACGGTGTTCGTGTGTGGTCCGACTGCTTTCGTCGAAGTGGTGGCAGACCTTCTCGTTGCCCTCGGGCACCCGCCCGATTCAGTCAAGACCGAGAGATTCGGAGGTGCGTAATGCCCGGTCACGTTGACGGAAACGCGCTGGCAGGACCGCTGTCGGAGATCTTCGATGTCGACATGACGATGGCGATTGGTCGCTGCTCGTCTTGCGGCGATGCCTCCCGGTTGGCGCTCGCGATGGTCTACCCGAAACCGAACACCTTTGTCGTGCGATGCCACGTGTGCGACGCCGTGCTGTTCACGCTCATCCAGTACTCAGATCGAAATGAGATTGATCTGACCGGAATCGACGCGCTCCAGCTGGCCCGCTAGCCACGCGCGCTGCACTGCAAACTCAGGAGACGGTCACCGTGATCGTGTGCAGACCGGTCGAGCCATTTGGCGCCGGGGCCGCGATCGCGGCGGTCTGGATATTGCCCTTCGCATCTATCGCCCGCACCTCGATTTGGTGCTGGCCGGGCGCCGCGTCCCAGACATACGACCACTGGAGCCAGCTATCGACGGTGACAACACGAGCAAGGTCGGCGTCTCGCCACGCGCCCTCATCGATGCGCACCTGCACGCCGGCGATGCCGACGTGCTGGTGCCAGGCGACGCCCGCGATGGGCACAGAACCGGCCTTGAGGTTGCGACCGTCCTTTGGCGTATCGATCCGTGAGGACAATTTCACCGGCCCCATGGCCGACCACCCGCGCGGCGTCCAATAGCCCTGGTCCTTGGCGAAGGTGGTCACCTTCATCTCCGTGAGCCACTTCGTCGCAGAGACGTATCCGTACAGGCCAGGCACAACCATGCGAACGGGAAAGCCGTGTTCGAGAGGGAGTGGTTCGCCGTTCATCCCGACGGCAAGAAGCGCTGCGACATTGGCGTCCTGCAACACGGGAAGTGGAGACCCCGCGGTGAAGCCATCGACGCTGGTGGACAACACCATGTCGGCGCCTGGTGTCGGACTAGCCTCCTCGAGCAGGTTGCGAATCGGGTAACCCAGCCACCTGGCATTCCCGACGAGATCGCCACCGACCTCCTGCGAAACGCAGGCAAGAGTGATGATGTGCTCCTCGAGCGGAAGTTTCAGCAACTCCGCGTAGGTCAGCTCGACTTTCTTGTCGACCATTCCGTCGATCGTCAACTTCCAGGTGTTCGGATCAATGGATGGCACCTGCAGCGCGGTGTCGATGCGGTAGAAGTCCGCATTGGGGATCAGATACGGCGAGATGCCGGGCACGTGCAATTCGGCGTCTGGCGGGATCGTCGGTGCTGGCGTGGCCGCAGGAGGGAGCTTGACCTTCTCCCGGACGGTGGCGACGGCATTCGACATGCCGGCAATGAGTTGCGCTCCACCGCCGACAATCAGGCTGGTGATGCCGAGCCCCAAAGCGAGTTGGAGGAAGCTCCGTCTCTCAACCAGTGCAATTCCCGCCCGGCTTCTTGCCGGCTTGCGCGTCGCGGCGAGACGCCACTTTTCGAGCCGGCGCAACAGTACCCGAAACGTCAGGACACCCGCGACCGCGCCTGCGGCCGTCGGTAGCCCGTCGATGAAGGTCGCGTTCGCCCTTGTCAGCACCGCGATCAGCGCGACCAGGACAACGGCCAGGTAGATGACCAGCCCCCATGGCGGTTTGCGACGCTCCAGAACGCCGACGACAATCGCGATTGCGGCAACGAGCACGAGCAGCAACGCGATGATGAACACCTTGTCGTTGGTGCCGAAGATCGAGATCACGAAGGTCTTCACCCCGGGCGGAGCAAGGTCGATGACGAGCGAACCGACAGCGATGAGCGGGTTCGCGAGCCCGAACAAGAGCGCGATCACCGCCGCCACGCCGAGTGTCACCAGCGCGGTCGAAAGGCCAGCAAGTCCGGCGTAGCGATCGAGTTGCCGACGCGTGAGCGGCGCGAGTTCGGGGGCGTTGCTGAGTTGCGCCGTCTGCACTCCATCACCCTAGAGCCGACCGGCTTATCGCCGCCTGCGGCGACTCGAATTCACAGCGTTTCGAAACGCCTCATCGCACAGTCGGACGCACATGCGGATCTATCATTTTAAAATCTCCGCGTTCGCGGTTCTCTGACTAGAGTTCAAGTGTGACCTCAACTCAAATCAAGGTGAGCGATGCGGCGGCGCTTGCGGGCGTAAGTGACGACACGATCCGCCGTTGGGCAGAGAATGGCAAGCTCGAACTGATCAAGAGCGGGAGCGGGCCGCTTCTCGTTGACGGAGCTCAGTTGGCTGGGCTCCTGCAGGAGCTCGCCTCCGAGTCTCCGCTTGCACCGCACGCCAAGATGTCGACCCGCAATCGCCTCGTGGGCATCGTTACGCGAGTCCAGCGCGACGGGGTCATGGCACAGGTGGATCTCCAGGCTGGGCCATTCCGCATCGTCTCACTGATTAGTCGTGAGGCAGCGGACGAGCTCGGACTCGAGGTTGGCGCGGTCGCTGCGGCAACCGTCAAGGCGACATCGGTCTCGATCTCATTACCGGAACGGGCCTAGCCGTGAAACTCCGAATCCTCTCGACGGGCGTAGCACTCGTCGGTGCGACAGCCCTGCTCGTCGGTTGTTCGGCCGGGAGTCCCGCTGCCACACCAACCTCAAGCACCGCGGCCCTCTCGGGCTCGATAGTCGTTGATGCCGCATCATCGTTGACCGGCACCTTTGACAGCGTCGCCGATTCGTTCGAAAAGCTTCACCCCGGCACGACGATCTCCTTCAACTACGGGGGAAGCGGTGCGCTCGCTGCGGCCATCGTCTCTGGCGCGCCCGTCGATGTGTTCGCCGCGGCGAGCCCGGCAACGATGAAGATCGTGACGACCGCGAACCTCGCGAGCGGCACGCCGCAGACGTTTGTGAAGAATGAGCTCGAGATCGTCGTGCCCGCGGGCAACCCGGGCCAGGTGACCGGCCTCGCGGACTTCGCGGTCGTGTCGAAGAAGATTGCGCTCTGCGAACCCACACAACCCTGTGGCGCCGCAGCCGCTGCCGTGTTCCTCGATGCCAAGATCGTGCCCAAGCCGGACACCCTTGAGCCAGACGTGAAAGCGGCCCTGACGGCGGTGGAACTCAACCAGGTTGATGCATCGATGGTGTACCACACCGACGTTCTCTCGGGCGGAAACAAGGTCGAGGGCATCGAGTTCCCCAGCGCGTCGAACTTCATCGTGTCGTATCCGATCGCCCCGCTGACGTCGTCAAAGAATCCAGCCCTGGCGGAGGCATTCGCGGCCTACGTGCTGACAGAGCCAGCCCAAAAAATCCTGAAAAATGCCGGCTTCATCACGGAGTAGAAGACCGGATGCTCGCGCCTCCGGCATCCCTGGCTTGCTCTGGGTGCCGGCTGGCATAGCACTGGCGTTTCTGATCCTCCCGCTCATCGCGCTCATCGCGCAGGTGCCCTGGGGCGATATCGGCGACGTGGTTGCCGAATCGGGTGTCGTGCAGTCGCTGGCGTTGTCACTCGGTGCCGGCGCCGCTGCGACCTTCTTCTGCGTGATTCTGGGCGTTCCGCTTGCCTGGGTGCTGGCGCGCTCCGTCGAATGGAACCCCGCCTTGCGAAGGCTGTTTCGCGCTCTGGTCGTCGTGCCCCTGGTGCTGCCACCAGTGGTCGGCGGCATCGCCCTCGTACTTCTATTGGGCCGCACGGGCGTGATCGGCGGCCCGCTCAATGCTCTGTTCGGCATCCAGATCCCCTTCACGACGCCAGCCGTCATCATCTCCGAGACCTTCGTCGCACTGCCGTTCATGGTGCTCGCGGTCGAGGGAGCACTCCGCGGCGTCGATCGCAGACTCGAAGATGCTGCAGAGACTCTCGGCGCATCCCGTTGGCGCATCTTTCGCCGGATATCCCTCCCGCTGATCGCACCGGGCGTCGCCGCTGGCGCCGTCCTGGCGTTTGCGCGCGCTCTCGGCGAATTCGGCGCGACCATCACGTTCGCCGGTGATTTCCCCGGAGTCACCCGGACCATGCCGATCGCGGCGTATATCGCGCTCGAGAGCGATCCGGGAGCCGCATACGTCATTGCGCTCATCCTGCTGATCGTCGCCGTCGGGGTGCTCTTCGCACTTCGAGACCGCTGGATCGGCGGGCTGACCGCATGAGCGGACTGGTCGCGGATTTTGCCGTGGAAAGAGCCGAATTTCGCCTCGCTCTCCAACTATCGGTACCCGCGGGGCGCATTACGGCAATCGTCGGCCCGAATGGCTCCGGAAAGACCACCGCGCTTCGTGCCCTGGCCGGTCTGATCCGACCGACATCCGGAACCATCCGCCTTGGCGAGCGGGTGCTCGACGCGGATGACGAGTTTGTCGCCGCACGCCATCGCGATATCGGCGTGGTGTTTCAGGACTATCTGCTGTTTCCCCATTTCAGCGCACTCGAAAACATCGCGTTCGGACCAATCGCGCACGGAACGCCGCGACCACGAGCGATCGCCGCCGCGCACCAGTGGCTCTCGCGTTTCGAGCTTGAGAAGTTTGCATCCGTCCGACCGGCGAAGCTGTCCGGCGGCCAGGCGCAACGAGTCGCGCTTGCCCGAGCACTCATCCTCGAACCGCCGCTCCTGCTGCTCGACGAGCCGCTTTCGGCGCTCGACGCCAGCGTCCGCGTGAACGTGCGTGCAGAACTCAGGCGCGAACTCGGGGCATACGGCGGTTCGACCGTTCTCGTGACACACGACCCCGCCGACGCGCTGGCGCTCGCAGATGAAATCATCGTGCTCGAAGCCGGTGAAGTCGTTCAGCGGGGAGTTCCCGCCGAGGTTGCCGCTGCCCCAGCGAACGCCTACGTTGCGGGACTCTTCGAGCGCTGAGCGTCGTCACGCCCGCTCGGATCACTCTTCGTGTTCACTCCCCGACGTGCTTGTGCTCCTCGTGCCGGAGCGCGATGCCGATCGCGAAGAAGGTTGGCGCCCAGTGGCCAACGAAAATGCCCCAGCGGTCCGCCTGCGCCTTGTCCTGCTTTGCGCCGCGAGACGCGAGCCAGGCCCCGAGCGACAGACCAATCGAGACGAAGCCGGCCAGGTAGGCGTGATTGCTGCGGATGCCCAGCTCGTGCGCTTTGTGGATGGGGTCGAACTCCATCAATTCCTTCTTGTCGATCCGATCGAGCTTGTCTGACATGTCCATGGTGTTCCTTGTCTGTTCTCTCCGGGCTCACGGTGTGAGGGTCCAGAAATCAGCTTGCGCCCGCTTGGACAGAGCGACAACCCCTCTCACCCTTCAAAGGCGAACGGTATTGAATGGGAAAAGGGGAGAGGACCATGGCTCACGAACTATTCGCAACACCGTTCGGCGCGCAGACCACGGCCGCCGAGGTGATTACTGACATCGACCTCATCGGCAAACGCGCGATCGTGACTGGCGGGTCATCCGGCATCGGCGTAGAGACCGCTCGTGCGCTCGCCGCCGCCGGTGCGGAAGTGACCCTCGCGGTGCGCAATCCAACCGCGGGAGAACTGACCGCGGCAGACATCCGCGCGACCACCGCGAATCCGCTGGTTTCGGTACGGGAATTGGATCTCGCCGACCAGGGCTCGGTTGCGCACTTCACGGATGCGTGGTCGGGACCGCTGCACATCCTGGTGAACAACGCTGGCATCATGGCGGTTCCCGAGCTGACCCGTACGCGTGAGGGGTGGGAGCTCCAGTTCGCAACCAATCATCTCGGTCACTTCGCACTCGCGACGGGCCTGAGGGATGCGCTGGCCGCGGCATCCGGCGCTCGCATCGTTTCGGTGAGCTCGGTCGGTCACATCAATGGGGACGTGGATTTCGACGACATCCAGTTCGAGCGTCGACCTTACGAACGGTGGCTCGCGTACGGACAGTCGAAAACTGCGAACATCCTTTTCGCAGTGGAGGCCAGCCGTCGATGGGCCGACCTCGGCGTCACGGCCAATGCGTTGAACCCCGGGCGAATCCCGGAAACCGGCCTGTTGCGTTTCCAGGAAAGCGCGCCTGCCGCCGCACCCGGCGTCTCGAACAGCACCGGCGTTTCGGTGAAGAACGTCGAGCAGGGTGCTGCGACGTCCGTGTTGCTCGCCGCCTGGCCCGGGCTCGACGGGATCGGCGGTCGATATTTTGAGGACTGCAACGAGGCCGGCCCACACGTGGAGGGCATCCGTCGAGGGGTTGCCGCGTACGCGCTCGACCCTGACGCGGCCGCTCGCCTGTGGCAAGTATCGGAGCGACTCGTCGCCGCGTAGCTTGGAGAGGATGGCACGCACACCGATCGAGCTCCGACGGATCGCGAACGATCCGGCGCTTTTCCATCGGGCAGCGGCCGTCGGCACGGTGGTCGGGCTGGCTGGGCTGCTAGCGGCGCATCCGTTTCACGCCCGCGCCTCCGACCTGCCCTGGGAGGGGATGTCGGGCTTCCGCTGGCGGTTTCGCGACACCTGGTCGCAGCGCTGGTGGCCCCAGGGCATCGCGCTCGGATCGTCCCGAGGCGTTCCGTTCGCCGTCGTGAGTTGGTACGCACAGCCGAGGCGCGGTCGCGGGGCCGGTAGTCGGGTGACAGTCGTCGACCTTCGCGACCTTCGGCGACCGAAGTACTGGCACGTGCTGCTCGTCGAGCCGCGCGCGACGCCCGCTGGCGCAATCTTCGACCCGGT
>DASXNG010000250.1:0-5260 GCA_036495225.1 Galbitalea sp. | reverse complement strand
GCTGGCCGACATGAAGATGCACACCGACGCGTCCCGACTGCTGGTGCATCGTGCGGCGAACATGGCGTCGACGGGCAAGAAGTTCGAGAACGGCGAGGGCTCGATGTCGAAGCTCTATGCCGGCGAGAACGCGGTCTGGGTGACCGAGCAGGCGATCCAGATCCTGGGTGGCTACGGCTACGTCCGGGAGAACCCGGTGGAGCAGTGGCACCGCGACTCGAAGATCTACACCATCTTCGAAGGCACCTCGGAGGTGCAGCGGCTCGTGATCTCAAGGGCGATCTCGGGGATCCACATCAACTGATCTTCGGGGGAAAAGAGCGGGCCGGGCCAAAGGTCGGTTCGCCGTCCCAGTAGCCGGTCACCCCGGGATCTCGGCCGGCACGGATGCGCCAGAAATGATTTCTGTCGCATTTTCGTCGCGTGTCGATGGGACGGGATCACTTGCGCCGTGAAGACACCTCCCGTCGGTCACCCTCGCGCTCTGGCTATCAGGCGACAGGGCCGAAGCTCCCCGTAGGAGCTCTCCCATCAGGGCCGCACGCGCCAAGAACGCTCTGCCAAGACTTCGGTCCACGTGCGCGGCGACTGAATCAAACAAAAAGACTTCTGCCAGCCTGCAGTTTGCGCGACGCCGCCGTCGACGAGCGGCGGGATACGATAACCCGTTCGGCGGAATCTCAGGCGAATCTCATAGGAATTGCGATGTGGTCTCCAGAGACAGCAAGGTCGCGATGAGGGAGCTCGTCGATCGTCTCGGAGAGCGAGCTTCCCTCGATCGCATAATGCACGCGACCGCTTCGGGTATGAGTGGCACTTGCGTGCTGGTCGGAGATGCCGGAATGGGCAAGACCCGGCTGCTCGAGTACGCGATTCAAAGCGCGCAGCGTTTCCGTCACCTTGTCATCTCAGGCGTGGAGGCAGAGGCCGACCTCGGCTACGCCGCGCTGCATCGCCTCCTGCGTCCACTTCTCGCACAACTTGACCAACTTCCGGAGCCGCAGCGCGCTGCGATCGAATCAGCGTTCGGACTCAACAGCGGCGAGCCGGCCGATCGGTTCCTCGTCGGCCTCGGGTCCCTGACCTTGCTGGCCACAGCCGCAACCGATCGCAGGCTGCTCTGTGTGATCGATGATGCTCAGTGGATTGACCGGGAGTCCCTCGAGGCGCTGAGTTTCGTTGCTCGTCGCCTCGAAGCAGACGGAATTGCACTGTTGTTCGGGATCCGCGATCTGGCCGTGGTCGCCGGAGCGCTAGATGGTCTACCCACGCTCGCAGTCGGTGGACTGCCCGACGACGCCGCGCTCGCACTGCTGTCCACAAGCGTCGACATGCCGGTAGAGCCAGAAACGGCGCGTCGCATCGTCGCATCGACGAGCGGCTGCCCTCTCGCGTTGATCGAACTTGCATCGGGTTTGACACAGCAGCAATTGCGTGGCGGGCAGCCCGTTGGGACCTCCCTCCCGATTGGCCGACGGCTCGAAGACCATTTCTTGGAACAGGTCAGACATCTCGATACCAAAGTGCAGCTGTTTCTCTTGGTCGCCGCGGCTGAATCTTCGGGCGATCCTTCTCTCGTACGCCGCGCCGCCTTCGAACTCGGATCCGACGCGCAGGCCGAGGACGCCGCGATCGCCAGTGGCCTCATCGTCCTGCGGCCACGCGTAGAATTTCGTCATCCTCTGATTCGAGCAGCCGTATACGGTGGGGCACCACGTACGTTGCGAGACGAAGTCCACCGGACGCTTGCGACAATTCTCGATCGGGCTGATCCCGAACGGCGTGTTCGCCACCTGGCGGCAGCCGCTCGCGAACCGGACGCCACCCTCGCGCTCGAGCTCGAAGAAGCAGGCTTAAGGGCCGCTCGCCGCGGGGGTTACTCCGCGGAGGCGTCATTGCTCCTGGAGGCCGCGCATCTGTCGCCAGCGTCGGACGACCGCGCGAGACGGCTTCTCGGCGCCGCGAAGGCATCACTCCACGGGGGCATGCCACATAGGGCGGAGGCGCTGCTCGAGCAGGCGTTTCCGGACCTGCACGATCCACTGCTGCGCGCAGAAGCAATGCTGCTCGACGGCACGTTGCGCACCCCTCTCGCCGACCCGCCCTCCGCTCCGGCGCGTCTGGTCGCCGCAGCGGAGGCACTTGTTCCGCTGGACCCCGAACTCGCTCGACAAGCTTTTCTGGAGGCGCTGACGGCCTGCACGACCGCCCAGCGGTTCACAGTGGGTACGACGACTGAGGACGTGGCGCGTGCCGCACTCGCCACGATCAAACACGGTGCTGAGGATACGCTTGCGGCCTCGTTGCTCGAGGGGACGGCCCGGCTCTTCACCTCTGACTATTCGAGGGCGATGCCGATCCTGCACAAAGCGAACGCCGTCCTACGGTCCGGTGACGTCACGCGCGCCGAGGTGTTGCAGTGGTACAACCTCGTGCTCACCCTCACAAACGAGCTTACGGACGACGAGACTTACAATGCCTGGGTCGCGCACGCTGAGCAGCAGGCCCGCGCGGACGGAGCACTGATCGTGCTGCAGGTGGTGCTGCTGGCCAGGGCCAAAGCGGAACTCCGAGCTGGCCGCTTCATGGTCGCAGAGATGACTTACGACGAAGTAGTCGAGGTTACGCGAGCCGTTGGCGGTCCGCCTGAGTTCTACGAGATGCTCAAGTGCGAGCTCTATGCCTGGCGTGGCCAAGAACACGAAGCTCGAGCGGCAGCGGCACCCTTGCGCGAAGCCGCAGCGGCTATTGGATCGGCGGCAGCGGTCATGATCGTGGATCTCGCCATCGCGACGATGGAGCTGGGAGCCGGCCGGTACGCCAATGCGCTACGAGTTGTCGAGCCGATGGCTGACGACATTCTGCCGGGCTGGACGTGCCTTGCTCTGCCAGTAGCGGTCGAAGCGGCAGCGCGGAGCGGCAATATCGAGAGAGCGGCGGGCTACCTTTCGAAGTTACGTGCCCGCTCGACCGCCTCGGACACGAAGTGGGCACGCGGCCAACTCGCTCGCTGCCGCGCCATGCTGGCGGATGACAGCGAGGCCGAAGCGCTCCATCTTGAGGCCATTCGGATGCTCGAATCGACATCGGTCATCACCGAGGCCGGGCAGGCGAAGCTCGCCTATGGCGAGTGGTTGCGGCGGCACAGCAGGCGCGTCGATGCGCGGGTTCAACTCCGCCGCGCTTACGACTGGTTCAGCGACATCGGCGCGCAAGGCTTCGCGGCTCGAGCCCGAGCGGAGCTCGAAGCGACGGGCGAGCGAGTGTCGAGTCGGTCAGTGAATGCTCGGACCAACCTGACACCACAAGAAGCGCAGGCGGCTCGCCTCGCCGCCACTGGCGCGACGAACGCTGAGATCGCCGCCCAGATGTACATCAGTGCCAACACCGTCGACTACCACCTGCGGAAGGTGTACCGGAAGCTCGGTGTTGCATCCCGCCGTGAACTACGCAACTTGGTCCCTGCCGTGGACGCCTGAGAAGCGGTTCACGCGTGCCGAGGTTGCCGAGCCTCACGAGAGACCCGGCAACCTCGGTCACAAACGGCGGGAACAACCAGCGAAGCGCTGATTTCGTTCAGGGGCGCGCGGCCAGCTCGATCACTGCGACAACCGCCGCCGGTTGCGACACGTAGATCGAGTGGCTTCCCGCAGCCTCGCTCACCGTGGCGCCGGCGCGATCGGCCATTGCGTGCTGCGCCGGGGGCGGAATCATCCGATCGTCCGTGGCAACGAGGTACCAACTCGGCTTGCTGCGCCAAGCAGGGTCTGTCACCTGGCCGGCGAGGGCACCCACACCCCACGGTACCTGCGAATCGGCCATGAAGGCCGCTTGCTTGCCCGGGAGGTCAGCAGCAAAGGATGCGCCGAACTTCTCCCGGTCGAGGAACAAAAACCCGTCCTGCGGCGGAAGGATCGGTGGGACTGGTGCACCAGGGGGCGGATCTGCAATCAGCGTATTCACCGACTCACCCTTGTCCGGGGCGAACGCTGTGACGTAAACGAGTGCCTCGACGTTCTCATGGGCGCCTGCTTCCGTGATCACGACACCACCGTACGAATGTCCGACCAACACGACCGGCCCGTCGCACGCGTCGATCGCCCGCTTCGTGACGGCGACGTCATCCTCGAGTGTCATGGTGGGGTTCTGCACCACTCGAACGGTGAAACCGTCGGCGACAAGGAGGTCGTAGACCCCCTGCCAGCCCGACCCGTCGACGAAACCGCCATGCACCAGCACCACATTGTGAATCGGACTCATCAGCAACTCCTGCTCGAAACAAAGCCGAAGCATCTCCTCGGCATCCCGAGCATGAACGAACACACCCACGATGGACTCCCCTGCGGCTCGTAGTCTGCTCGTCAGACTGGCGCGTAGTCGTTCACGCCCGACCACGCGCCGAAACGGGAAGGCCCTAAAACTCGTGGATATGGCGTTGCCAATGTCTGACCCGTGGTAAGGGGTTTCGGCCGATCACCTACACGATCTTCGAAGGCGCCTCGGAGGTGCAGCGGCTCGTGATCTCCCGGGCGATCTCGGGGATCCACATCAACTGATCCCCCAGGGGACAGAGACTGTGGGTTCAGCTCTTCGGTAGCTGCAACTCGAGCCCCGAGGGGCCGATCGTGCCCAAAAGCATGACCCCTTCGAAGTCCACCACCAACTCGTGGCCGTCGGTGACGAGATCAGCCAGGAACAGACGGAGTTCGTCGGCCCTACCTGGGTCGAACGTACCCTGCAGGAACAAATAGGTCTTTGCCCCCTCGCGGTAGCCCTCCACGTTGAACCCGGGTCGGCTCGGCATGAGCGCCGGGCGGATGTTCGGTTGTAGTCCGTCCGAAATCGGCACGTCCTCGACTGCGGGAAGTGCCATCTAACCGGACCCGACGATGTGTTGTTTTTCGTGTTGCTCGTCGGTCACTCTCGCTCCCCTCCGACGTCCATGTTTCGCTCTCCCAGTACCCGAAGCCGCCGTTTCCAATCCCTGTGGCCTCGTCGCAGTCGGCGTATATGCACCGCCGGATGGGTAAAGCAAGGTGGGATCTTCAAGGAGGCCGAGATGACCGGTACGACGAGAATGACCGCCGAGAGGACCGGGACGACCGGGACGGCACACATCATCCAAGGTGGTGGGCGTCGCCGAGCCGAGCAATTGGCCCTGCTCAGCCTCGCCATGATCGCGGGCGTCATCGGGTTCGTGCTCGTCGTCTTCTGGGGCATTGCCCTGATCCTTCTGGGGATCTTGTGGGGCATGATGGCA
>DASXNG010000249.1:0-26734 GCA_036495225.1 Galbitalea sp. | reverse complement strand
TCGCTCACCGTCTGCCCGAACTGCGAGGGCAAACTGCGCAAGGTTTTCAACGCGGTCGGCGTGACCTTCAACGGCTCGGGCTTCTACCGCAACGACTCTCGGGCCGCCGCGAAGTCGGAATCGTCTTCGGCAAAATCGTCGGCAAAGTCCGAAACCAAGGCAGCAACCACCACAACATCGACTCCGGCGGCAACCACCTAAACCGCCGGTTAGTACGCGCCACGTGGGCGTTCACAACAGTGGGGAGTACTCGTGCTCAAGGGATTTCGCGATTTCGTTCTGCGCGGCAACGTCATTGATCTGGCCGTAGCCGTAGTCATCGGTGCTGCGTTCACGAGCATCGTTAACACGCTGGTAACTGCGATCTTGAACCCGGCGCTTGGCGCCCTGTTCAACACGGCGTCACTCGCCAAGTCGCTGCCGGTCACCGTGCCGGCGATCGCCGGTGGTCACGCCGCGACGATCTACTTCGGCGCGCTGGTCGCGGCGATCATCCAGTTCGTCCTGGTCGCGGTCGTCGTCTACTTCGCCCTCGTGGTTCCCATCAACGCGGTGCGCAAGTACCAGGAACGCAGACGCGCTTCCGGCGAACCGGATGACGTTCCGCCCACCGAGCTCGAGGTGCTGGAGCAGATCCGCGACCTCCTCGCTACCGCAACGGATGGCAGCTCGACCGCGGCGAGGCACGCGGAGCCGTAGGCGGAGTAGCGCACCGTCGTTGGTTGAGTAGACCGCGCAGCGGTCGTATCGAAACCGGGTTGAGCGTCCCGGAAACCCAAAAGCGGCATGGACCGATCCGCTTTTGGCCCGGTTTCGCTGAAACTTGGCCGTTTTCCGGTGGGTTCGGGGTGCGAGCGGCGCGTATGTGGTCGGTCGGGACAAACGTGCCCGGGCGCCCGACCACCATTGCCCCAATGAGGCACGCTTACCGGCGAGTCGAGGGTTTTGGGCGTCGAGAACGGCCAAGTTTCTGGGAAACCGGGCCAAAAGCGGATCAGTCCATGCCGCTTTTTGGTTTCGGAACGCTCAACCCGATTTGGATACGACCACTGCGCGGTCTACTCAACCAACTACAGAGCCACCTGCGCACTCAATAGTGCGGGGGCTTCTCCGCCTTGAGCCGCTCGTCGTTCTCGGTGAGCTCGTGACGCTCGGGCTCCGCCTGCGGCGTCGGATCGCTCCCGGGCGGCGGTTCGGTGGTCACACGCCTGCGAGGCTTACGCGGCTTGGGTGCGGTGTCCTCAGCCACGATCCGTCGATGAGATTACGGGGATGGGCTCGGTGATGGCGGCGCCGGGTGCGGCCCCGAGCATCCGCACGATCGTGTCCGCGACCCCGTTCGGGTCACTGAAGAGTTCGAAAACGTGCACTCGCAGGTAGTGCCATCCGAGCCGCCGAAGGAACTCGGGACGCAGCCTCAGCGATTCGCGCAGGCTGGCTCGCATGAGCACCGTGTCGGTCTCAATGGTGACGCACATGCCGAGGTGGGATGCCACGAGCCCAAGTTTTCCCCGGTGGCCCAGCGCGACATTGAGACCGCGCACCTCGAGTCGGCGGGCGAGATCAACCAGCATCGGGTCCGAGTCGTCCGGCAGTGCGACCTCGGCCGCGCGAGCTCCGATCTCGTCGAGGATCTCGGCGAGCGCAATCGCGCCGTGCTTCATGCGTCCCTCTTCGATGTCTTCCGGCTCGAAGCAACTGACGATGACCATCGACCGACGAGCGCGCGTCATCGCGACCGCGAGCAGGCGTTCTCCCCCGACCTCGCCGAGCGCACCGAAGTCCGACAGCACGCGACCGTGCGGGGTGCGGCCATATCCGATGGAGAAGATCACGCGATCGCGGCTCTCCGCCACCGCGTGCTCGATCGTTGACACCATGAACGGCTCCGGGCGATCCCCCACGACGAACTCGGTCAACTCCGGGCTGCTCGCCAACGCTGCGAGCACGGCCTGCTGCACGCGAACGGCGTGCCGGGGGCTCGCCGTGATGACCATGAGGGACTCCTGCGGCCGGCGCGCGGCGTGCTCGAGTACGAGATCCACGACGCGGTTCACCTCGGCGTCGACGCTCTCAACCGCTCCCGTGTCTGCGTCCGGCATCCCGGATCCGCCTTCAACGTATTCGAGCGAAATGCTGCCGTGCCCGAGGAAGCTCCCAGCCCAGGGCAGCGACTGGATCTTGCCACCGTAGAAACGACGATTGACGAGCTCGGCCAGATCCTCGCCCCCTGCCCGGTAACTCCGCGTGAGCGACAGCGTAGTGAGCAGTCCGCCCAGCTTCGCGAGCGCAGACTCTTCGTGCAGGTCGTCCGACGACTCGGGTTCGACCTCCGGAACGGCCTCGCTCTCCGGGTCGAGAATTGCCGTGGAGAATGGCGCGGGACTCTGCGTCACCGGGTCACCAAACGCGACAACCTGCTTCGCACGACGAATCGCACCGACGTTTTCGGCGAGGGTCGTGGCTCCGGCGTCGACGAGGATGACCGTGTCGAAGACCATGGTGTCGACGATCTCGTTCACCTCGTACGGCGAAGCGAGCCAAACCGGCGCGATCGTTCTAGACAGGTGGGGCGACGTCGTCTGCAGGTCGTAGGCCGTGACATCCTTGCGGCGAAGTAGCTTCTTGAGCAGTGCGGCTTCGTCCGGCCAGTCGACGAGCCCGATCTTCCAGTTCTCCGCGAGCTGCCAAGCCAGGAGTTGAGCGCTGCCTGCGGCGTGAGCCTCGTCGACCAGGCGGAAGTCCGCCTCGAGCCGATCGAGCACCTGCGTGTTGGCGCCGAGCAACGCGCGATCGTTTTGCAACAGGGATTCGAGCGCCGACTGCCACCAGGCCAATTCGAGTTCCGCCTCGACTTGCGCCTCCGGAACGTGCCTCGATGCTAGGTCGGCGAGCAACGGATCGATCTGCAGGTCCCGAAGCGTCGCCATCAGGGCCGAGCGTTCCTGCAGGTTGTTGAGCACGTCCGAATCCGCGGCCAGTCCCTCGACGCGCTGCAACAACACACCAAGCTGCAGGTACTCGAGCTGCGTTTCGCGGGTCGTCAGACGCAACGGCTCGTTGAGCATCGCGAGGTCGCGCGCGACCTCCGAGTACGCGGCCTGAACGTCCGCGATCCCCGTAGGAACCTCCGGCGGTACTCCTTCAGTGACGAACCGTTGCCACAGGATGCGCTGCTGCTGGATACGCATGAGCGATTCGTGCAGATCAGAAACGTGAACGCCTGGACGGATGTATTCCTTCGCAAGCTTCCGCAGCCGACGGCGGTTACTGCCAGCCATGTCGGCGCTCTCCTTGCGCGGAGCGGTTGCGACGATGAGCTCGCTGAGGGAGCGATCGAAGACGACCGGCTGGAACTTGTCGAGCGTGTCCCGAATGTCGATCAGCAGCGAAAGGTAGACGCCGAGTTCCGTGATGTTGTCGAACGGCCGCATGTAGGTGGTGCGGATGAGGTCCTGGGCGCGAGCGAGCAGCCGAGGCAGCAACTCCTCGTGGAGCTGCTTCGCCACCGCGTGCGCGCGGGCAGCGGAGTCACCGTCCGCGAACTGTGCCCCGTACCAGGGCGAATCGCCTGGACCGTAGCGGAACTCACCAAGTGCGGCGGCCGTGACCATCGTCTCGGATGCGCGGTGCCGATCGACGCTCAGAACCTCGACGGTCGAACGTCCGAGACGGGCCGTGGTCGCCGGCGGAGTCGGCAGGAGGGCGAGACGACTCAGTTCTGTGACGCAATCCAGCACGCTGATGCCGAGCACGTCGTCTGGGCGCGAGAGTGCTCCGCGGTAGTCCAGAAGCACCTTGCGCAGGCGCACGAGGGCATCGTCGACCTCGCCGATCAACGGCTTTTTCGACTTCTCGATGCGGGAGATCGAACGCACGACATCGCGCCGCAGCGTGCTCGGCGAAACCGCAAGTCCGGTGAGCCCGCAATCGGCTAGACGCTGGCTGATGCCGTGCAGCGACGACCGACGAGCGCTCACGACCAGCACGCGCTTGTTCTGCGACACCAGGCTGCCGATCGCGTTGACGATCGTCTGGGTGCCGCCCGTGCCAGGCAGCGTCTTGACGACGAGTGAGTTGCCTGCCGCGATCTGGGCGACGACGTTTTCCTGCTCGGCGTCTGCGTCAAGCAGCAGCGTGTCGGTCTGCGGCGGTCGAGTGTCAGCGCTCATCGCGGCGACAGGCGAATAGCTTTCCTCGATTGTCCAACGCGCCGTCGGGTTGCCCGCGAGCGCGTCGAGAACCGGATGCTCGAGCTCAGCGACATCCGCCACCATTGCGTGCGCCACCTCGACGAAGGAAGAAACCACGAGCCGGGGGCTCACGTTGAACCACTCGAGATGGCTGGTGAGGCCGCGCAGGCGATCGATGACCGGGTTCGGTTTGAACGTGCCGTCCTCGTCGGTCAACGCGACAAAGGCCTGCTCGTCCAGCTCGAGCTGGAACTGATCCAGCAGGGCGCGATGCAAGTCCGGGTTAAGAAACGCGTCGCCGCGAAGTTTCAGCTCGAAGTCGCGTCCGTGCCTTCGAATTGCAAGCGGTCGCAGCAGAAGGGGTGCGCGGTAGTCCAGGTCGTCGTGGCGCCAGTCGACAACGCCGATGCCGAGGTGAATACCGTCGATGCCACGAGCCGTCGACAGCTCGAGTCCCTTGGCCGCGATCGCGCCAGCCGCGGTCTTCGCAACCCGCAGGGCCACCTCGTCGCGGATGAGGTTCGAGAGCAAAGTCGACTTGCCGGTAATGAACTGTGCAAGTCCGCCCGGATGCGTCGCGCTCAACTCGATGCGGGTGCGCGGCGTGTCCACGAAGTGCAGCAACGGGGAAGGACCGCCGACCGAAGCCAGCTCTCCCCGCCATGCCGCCCAACTCGGTTCCGCCACGTTTGCCGCCCTCAGATTTGGATCGCCCAGGCTGAGCACGTGTGGCGCCGTCACCTGTCTTGGTGCATGCGAATGCTCGTCTTCTACGAACGAGTCATCTCGGTTACCGGCACGCCACACGAGGCAACTTTAAGGCTGCCTCCCGCCAAAGTCGGGGATGCCTGCGGGGTTTCGCGGTAGCGAACAGTTCCCCGGACACCCGCCTACGGAGGCGGATACAGGAATCGACCCACCGATGAAATGGGAATCGTGCGCATCGCGTACGACCGACTCGACTGACCGTTGTATTCCTCGATCACCACGTTCGAACCCTGAATCAGGTGAACATAAGCAACGTGGTTTCCGACGAACCAGGCGACAGATCCGACTACGGGCGTCGCGCTCGTTGTCCAGCCGTGCTTGACCCAGGCCGCTTTCCACTGGGAGGCGTCGCCGCCGCCCGGCGTAAGGGTCGACCAGGTCCACTTCCATGGTGCAGAGGTGACGCCGGCATCCCGATTGAGTCGCCAGGCGACGAAGTCGACACACTGCCTGTAGTAGTAATTCAGCGGCGAGAGACCGTACCCGGCTGTGCGCCACGGGTAGTCGTCCCCCGGTGCCCTGACACCCGGGGCCGATGAAAGCGTTGCGGCGTTGACCTGCTCCGTGCGCAGTTCGGCCTCGGACGTGGCCGTCAACTGATCGCGGTTGATCTTCGACGTTTCGATGTTGGCGTCGACCGTCATCTTCTGCGTGTGGCCGGAACTCGTGGCCGAAGAAGGCAGTTGCGCTGCTCCGCTGCCAGCAGCCGCTGCAGGCAGCGCGAGGCATCCGACGAAACCGGTAATCACCACGAGAACGGCTACAGCCTTGAACGGATTCTGCTTCTTCGGCGGCTTTGAAGAGCCGTACGAGGTAGTCGATCCCGCGTCGATGCGAGGAGTCGCCGCCAACTTGCGTACGGCGGCGGCATCCCGACGAGAAAGCTTGGCGCCACGCGGTTTGTTCGCGGTGTCGGCCTTTCGGGACGACGACGAAGTTCTGGCCTCTGCCGAGCGCTTCGCGGACGAACGTTTCGCGGATGCTGAAGCGGCATTTCGCGCCTCGCGACGCGAAGAAAATTGCGGCTGGGCCGGCGTTAGTGGGGCAGGCGTGTGGCGGGTCTCATCATGGTTCGCGAAGAGATTGGCCATCGGATCTGGCGTCTGCTCATCGGACACAGGCGTGTACCTCCGGGCTTTGCGCACCGTTGCTTGCGGGCACTTTTCCCACGCGGAAGCGAATCCGGTACTTTTCGAGGTTAGCGGAGAGGTCCCGATCTGTCACGCTGAGGTTACTAATCGGTAACGACGTGAAACTGCCGCACGTCTTTTTGTCGAAGTCAAGCCCCCTTTTTCATCTAGTTGCCGAGGGGGACCTGTTCATACAATTTGGTAATACAGACGGAGGCCATGGGCGTGCCAGCAGCAGACGCGACCGATCGAATTCTCGGCGACCGATATTGGCTCGAATCAGTTGTCGGGCGAGGCGGTATGGCTACCGTCTATCTCGCCCGTGATCAGGTCTTAGGCCGGCCGGTTGCCATCAAGCTCTACCTGAGGTCCTCAAACGTCGACACGGCGCGCCAACAGTCGGAATTGGCCGTCCTGGCGAGCCTGAACCACCACGGCCTCGTCAACCTGTTCGACGCTGGAGTCGACATAGCGGATGACGGCGAACGACACCGTTACATCGTCATGGAGTTCGTGCGAGGCACCGATCTGCAGTCCCGGCTCGCGGCGGGTCCGATCAATCCCAGGCACATCGCCGAGATCGGCTTCGACATCGCCGAGGCGCTCGAGTACGTGCACGGCAACGGCGTTGTCCATCGTGACGTCAAGCCGTCCAATGTGCTCCTTGTCGACTACGGCAACGGGGCGCCACGCGCCCGCGCCAAGCTCACTGACTTCGGCATAGCCCTCAGCGAGGAGGCCGAAAGGGTGACCCGCGAAGGCGCGACAACGGGAACTGCGGCCTACCTCAGCCCAGAGCAGGCCAGCGGTGAGAAGGTCGGTGGGGCGAGCGATGTCTACTCGCTCGGGCTCGTGCTGCTCGAGTGCTTCACTAGGCACGTTGAGTACCCGGGCACGATCGTCGAGTCTGCGGTCGCACGGGTGACCCGAGATCCCGTCATCCCAACCGACCTTCCCGATACCTGGCGAAGCCTCCTGTCTGCGATGACCGCCCGCCAGCCGAGCGCTCGTCCGACCCCTCGGGAACTCGTCGCCTCGCTCCGCCAGCTCGTCATCGCGGAAAGCTCCAGGCATCGCGACATCGACACCGCTCTGCTGCCCGCGACTGAACCCACAGAAAGCGATGTGCTTCGCGCTGCCTACATGGACACGTTTCCGGACATGGCACTCGATCGGGTAGCTGCGCTCGCGGCGAGGCTGTTCGCGGCGCCCATCGCCGTCGTCACTGTGGTCGACAACGATCGGGTCTGGCTGAAGTCGCACGTTGGCACCGAGGTGGACCAGATTCTGCGCGAGATCGATCTCTCCAACCCGCGTGCGCTGATCCAGGAGACGCTAGTTATCGAGGACACGCTGGCAGACGACGCGGTTCGCGAGAACACGCTCGTCGCGGGCGACGTTGGCCTCCGCTTTTTCGTGGGCACGCCTCTCCGGAGGGAAGGCAACGAAGTCATTGGAACGCTCAGCGTTCTCGACACCAAACCGCACACGGTCTCCGAGGTCGAGATCGCAAATCTGGAAGATCTGGCCGCTCTCGTGATGGTCCAACTCGATCTTCGCCGGGAGAACCGACGAGTGACCGGCGAACTCATTGGCCTACGCGGGCTGCTTGCCACCGAGGCCGAGAGTCCGAGCGCTCTGGCCTAAGCGTGGGGACGCTCATCCGGCGTGCGCATCGAGGAACGCGTACAGCTCCTGATCGTCAACACCGGGGAAAGTTCCGCTCGGTAGAGGCGACAGGATGTGCGCGTGCAGCTTCGCGCTCGACCAGGCTTTGCCCCTCCAATGCTCTGCCAGCTCGTTCGACGGCGATTTGCAGCAGCTGAGGTCGGGGCAGCGTGAGGCCTTGCGGACCTCGGTTTCCCGTCCCCTGAACCATTTCGCGTCCGCGAACGGAACTCCGATACTGATCGAGAACTCCTCGCCCGGCCCGGTGCCGGTCTGGGTCGAGTCCCAGAACGTGCCCTCCGGCGTATCCGTGTACTGATAGAACTCGGTGGTGCGGTTGATCCGATCGAAGGCGGTGCGGCCGGGCCAGTAGCGGCAGACCAGCTGGCCTTCAGTTGAGCCCGTGACATCCACCGGCAGTCGCAGTCCGTCGTTCTCGTACGCCTTCGATACCGCGCCGTCATCGCCAACACGCAGGAAGTGCACCCGCATGTCAAAGTGCGAGGTCGCGAGATTGGTGAAGCGCAACGCCGCGGCTTCGTGGGTGACGCCGAACGCATCCCGGTAGTCCTCAACCGCGATGTTGCGCTCGGCCTTCGCGGCGCTGAGAAAGTCGACCGACTGCTCGATGGGCATGAGGCACGCCGTCGCGAAGTAGTTGATCTCGAGCCGCTGCTGGAGGAACTCCGCATATGTCTGGGGTTCGTGATGGCCGAGCAGTCGATGAGCGATCGCCTGCAGCGCCATGGAACGGATGCCGTGGCCGCCGGGAATCGACGCAGGCGGAAGGTAGATGCGACCGTTCTCGAGGTCGGTGACCGACCTGGCCGAGTGCGGAAGGTCGGGGACGTGCACCAGCTCGAACCCGAGCTGCGCCGCCATCTGCGACACGGCGCGGTGGGTGAGCGCGCCACGCTGGTAGCCGACCTTGCCGACGAGCTCCTGGGCGAGTTTGTCGATGTCCGGTAGGTAGTTGTTCTTGGTGCGCATCAGCTGACGCAGTTCAGTGTTCGACCGACGCGCCTCCTCAGGAGTCGCGATGGCTTCACGCGCTCTGCGAGCAAGCGCCGCGTGCAGGCCGACGATGACCTTGAGCGTGTCGTCGGACATTCCGCGACTGGCGCGCAGCGAAGGAAGCCCGAGCGACGAATAGAGCGGACCCTGCTGGAGCTGGTCGAGTTGAATCTCGAGCGCGGCGCGCGGCGACGGAGGTTCTTCGGCGAGAAGATCCGCGACCTCGATGCCGAGCACGTTCGAGATGCGGCTGAGCACGGAAAGCCGCGGCTCGCGCTTGCCGTTTTCCATGAGCGAAAGCTGGCTGCCCGCGATCCCCACCTGCGCGCCGAGCTCGTCGAGAGTCAGTCGGTGAGCGACGCGGTAGTGGCGTATGCGCTGTCCGAGGGTGCTGAGATCGCTCATGGTTTGACAATATCGAAAGAATCCCGGTTTTTACCCCAGAATTCTTCGTCATCGAGGCCCATTCGGTGTCCATGCTGTAAAGAACGAAGGAAAGCGGCATCATGACGACGACGTACGAGCCCAGAAAGACCGAGATCCCAGTGCGATCGGTGGCACCCGCTCTCACCCCCCTGTTCGGCCTCCCGGATGGCGCGGACTCCCGCGTCGTCGCCTGGGTTCAGCGGATCGCGAGCCTGACGCATCCGGATGCCGTCGTCTGGTGCAACGGAAGCGCAGCCGAATACGACAGACTGACGCACGAACTCGTCGCCGCGGGCACGCTCATTCGCCTCAACCCCGAGCACCGGCCATACAGCTTCCTTGCGCGCAGCGACCCGAGCGATGTCGCGCGAGTCGAGGATCGCACGTTCATTTGCAGTCAGGATGAGACGGACGCTGGGCCCACGAACAACTGGTGCGATCCCGCGGAAATGCGCTCAACCCTCGAGGCACTCTTCGAGGGAAGCATGCGCGGCCGCACGATGTACGTCGTGCCGTTCTCGATGGGTCCCGTCGGTTCGCCGTTCTCGAAGCTCGGAGTGCAGGTCACGGACTCCCCCTACGTCGTGACCAACCTGCGAATCATGACGCGCATGGGAACGGCCGCGCTCGACCGGATTTCGACCGGGCAGGAGTGGGTCGCTGCAGTACACAGCGTTGGGGCTCCCCTCGCGCCAGGGCAAGCGGATGTTTCGTGGCCCTGCAATCGGATCAAATACATCAGCCACTTCCCGGAAACTCGGGAGATCTGGTCGTTCGGGTCCGCATACGGTGGCAACGCCATCCTCGCGAAGAAGTCCTTCGCCCTCCGCATCGCGTCCGTCATGGCGCGCGACGAGGGGTGGCTTGCCGAGCACATGCTCATCCTCCGCGTAACGAGCCCCGCCGGGCGTGTCATGCACGTCGCCGCCGCGTTCCCGAGCGCCTGCGGCAAGACAAACTTTGCGATGCTGACTCCGACCATCCCCGGCTGGAGCGTCGAAACGATCGGCGATGACATCGCCTGGCTGCGCCAGGGACCGGATGGCCGACTGCGCGCCATCAACCCGGAGGCCGGCTTCTTCGGGGTTGCGCCAGGCACCGGTCCGACGACGAACCCCAACGCGATCGAGATGCTGTGGGGAAACACCATCTTTACGAATGTCGCACTGCGCGAGGACGGCGACGTGTGGTGGGAGGGCCTGAGTGATGAGCCGCCAGCCCAACTGACCGACTGGCGTGGAGACGCCTGGGAGCCGACATCCGGTGCTCCCGCCGCGCATCCGAATTCCCGTTTCACCGTTGCTGCCGAACAGTGCCCGTCCATCGCGGGCGATTGGGAGCATCCGGACGGCGTCGTCATCGACGCAATAATCTTCGGCGGCCGCCGTCAATCCAACGTGCCCTTGGTGGTAGAGGCGCGCGACTGGAATCATGGCGTCTTCCTGGGGGCCACGATCTCTTCGGAGCAAACGGCGGCCGCCGAAGGCACAGTTGGGGCACTGCGACGCGACCCGTTCGCAATGCTGCCGTTCTGCGGATACAACATGGCAGACCACTGGTCGCACTGGCTGTCGGTGGGGCGGTCGTTGCGCTCAACGGCCAACGTCCCGCGCGTCTTCCAGGTGAACTGGTTCCGCAAGGGGACGGATGGCTCGTACCTCTGGCCCGGCTTCGGCGAGAACGCCAGAGTGCTGGAATGGATCATGGGTCGCGTCGACGGCCAGCTAGGCGCAACCCAGACTCCCCTCGGCTACGTGCCAACCCCGACCGGCCTCAACCTCGAAGGCCTTCCCGGGATCGACCTCGAGCAGTTGTTCGCCATCGACCGCGATGCCTGGCTGGCTGAGGCCGACGACACGGAGGAGTTCTTCGATACCTTCGGCGGACGCGTGCCCGACGAACTGTACGGCCAGCTCGAGACCCTCCGCGAGAAGCTGCGGTACGGGGACTGAGGCGGCGCGGCCGGGCTGCGCGGCTGGCCCTGCGCGGCCAGGCCCTGCGCGGCTGGCGCTGCGCGGCCGGCGCTGCGCGGCCGGCGCTGCGGTATTTCGTGCGCCAGTTGCCCCGGCCCGAAGATTTTCAGGAGTTATGCACCCGTCGGCGACGTCATCACACTCTGGGTTGCGCATAACTCAGGCAGGATTTGTGCGGCGCCGCACGAACCCGCGCAACTCCGCGCGTCGAAAGTCGGCCGCCGGTAATTCTGCCTGAGTTATGGACAGAGACCGGAGCCGCGGCAGCAGCCGAAGCCGCCGCAGCAGCCGAAGCAGCCGAAGCCGCCGAAGCCGCCGCGACCCTACGCTGGGACCGCCTCGCGCTGGGGGTTGAAGTCGGAGTTGTTCTTCACGTTGGAGGCGTACACGTCGACGTACTCCTGGTCGCCGAGCCCGAGAATCTCGTGCATGACCTCGTCGGTGACCGAGCGCAGGATGAAACGGTCATTGTCGAGGCCGTGGAATCGGTCGAATTCGAGGGGATCGCCGATCGTCACCGTGATTCGACCACCGATGTGGGGAAACTTGGCGCCCTTGGGCAGGATCCCCTGCGTGCCCCAGATTGAGATGGGGACGACGGGAACTCCCGCCGCGAGCACCATCCGCGCGATGCCGGTCTTGCCGCGATACAGCTTGCCGGTCGGGCTGCGGGTGCCCTCCGGGTAGATGCCGAGGGCCTTCGACTCTGAAAGTGCCGTCAGTCCCGAGTTGAGCGAGTCACTGGATGCCGCACCGCCAGAGCGGTCGATCGGAATCTGCCCCACGCCGAGCAGGAAGTTCTTCACGAACCAGCCCTTGATGCCCTTGCCCGTGAAGTACTGGCTCTTGGCGAGAAACGTCAGCTTGCGCTTGACCACGCTCGGTAGAAAGAAGGAGTCGATCGCCGAAAGGTGGTTGCTTGCGATGATGACAGGCCCGGTCTTCGGGATGTTCTCGTGGCCCTCGACCCTGATGCGATAGAAGATGTGAAGCAACGGACTCACCACCAGGTACTTGCCGATCCAGTACAACATCGTCCGCCCGTTTCACACCCGGACCTACCGAGCTCCCTGTCGATTATTGCAGTCGCGGCATTCTCACTGCGACTTCGTAAGGATGCGACGGTCCCGGTGGTGGCTACCTTCTGCGCTCGTACCGCAGTGCCACCGCGCCCGAGCCGTACTCGAGCCAGTCGACGAGCTTCAGGTCGACCTGCGTCGACAACCCCGAAAACAGGGTCGGACCGTGGCCCACGAGTCTCGGGTGCACAACGAACTCGTACTCATCGATCAGTCCAAGCTCTGTCAGGGCCAGCGGAAGCATCACGCCTCCCACGAAAAGCGCGCCACTCGACTCCCGCTTGAGTCGCTGAACTGCCTCACCCAGATCGCCGCCAACGAGTTCCGCGTTCCAATCGACCTGCTTCAGTGTGCTCGACACGACATACTTCTTGGCTGCGTTAATCGTCCTGGCGAATGGTTCCATCCACTCGGGTCTCGCCTCAGCAGATGCCGTCGGACGCCAAGCGGATTCCATCATTTCGTAGGTCACGCGCCCGAAGAGAAGGGCATCTGCCCGGGCGATGTTCTCGGCCGCGTGACGGTGGAGCTCCTCGTCCGCGGGGATTTCACGATGATCGCAGCACCCGTCCAGCGTGACGTTGATGGAGTACCGAAGGCGTCCCATTTCGCAAGATTACCGCCGACTGACTGCACTGGAATACTGGGCAGATGGCTAAAACCGCCATCCTCGTGGAGGGCGCAAGCGACCGTGTCGCGGTCACGACGCTGGCCGCTCGGCGCAAGCTCGACCTCACGGAGCGAAGCATCGAGGTGGTCGCGCTCGGTGGTGTGACAAACGTCGCGAGGGTGCTGCTCGAACTCCGTTCTGCCAAGGACGCTCCCCGTGTCGCCGGGCTCTGCGACTCGCGCGAGATCCGCTACTTTCGGGTCGCGTTGGAGCGGGCGGGCCTCGGCGACGACCTCAGCATGCGGGAGATGGAAACGCTCGGATTCTTCGCGTGCGACGCGGATCTCGAAGATGAGCTCATCCGAGCGCTCGGCGTGAGCGCCGTCGAAGCGATCCTCAAAGGGGAGGGTGACCTGCCCGCTTTTCGCACGTTCCAGAACCAGCCGTACCAGCGTGATCGGGACATCCAGCTGCAGTTGCACCGATTCTTCGGAACCATGGGCGGCCGCAAGGTGCAGTACGCCAGGGCACTCGTCGAAGGGCTCGACCTCGGCGCGGTACCCCGACCGCTCGACGGGGTGCTGACCTTCGCGCTCGGCTAGGCCGCAGGCGCCTGCGAGATGCGAACCGTGTTGCCTGACGGGTCGCGGAACGCGCAGTCGCGCGGTCCCCAACCCTGGTCCATGGGCTCCTGCAGCACCTCGGCGCCGGTTGCCTGAATTTTCTCGAACGCCGCGTCGACATCGTCTGAGCGGAAGACCAGCGCGGGAAGCGTCCCCTTCGTCAGCAGTTCCTGAAGAACATCACCGTCGGCCTGCGAACGACCGGCGTGTGGCTCGGACAGCACGATGCCGAGCCCGGGCTGCAGCGGCGTGCCCAGCGTCACCCAGTGGAAGCCGCCGTTCTCGACATTGTTCTGCACCTCCAGTCCGAGGGCATCGCTGTAGAAAGCCACCGACTCATCCACGTTGTTGACGGTGACGTTGCAGTATTGAAGTGCGATTGTCATGCCGCCAACTCTAGGCAGCGGCAGCTTGTGCGACTTCTCGAATCCTGCTCGATGAGGACGCCCCGCGGGTGGGACGCGTTCGGACCTTGGCGATGCAAGGTGGCATGGCCTCAACAGCGTGGTGCTCGCGCGCGCGATAGGCGCTTGGGGTCTCTCCGACCAATTCGGTGAACCTGGTGCTGAAGGACCCGAGCGATGTGCCACCAACGGTCATGCAGGCGTCGGTCACGGAAACGCCGGTGCGCAGCAGCGCCATCGCGCGCTCGATGCGGCGAGTCATCAGGTAGCTGTATGGAGTCTCGCCGTATGCCGCGCGGAACTGCCGGGAGAAATGCGCGGGCGACATCAGGGCGCGGCTTGCCATGGTCGGCACGTCGAGCGGCTTCGCGTATTCGCGGTCGATCAGATCGCGCGCCCGCCTCAGGTGCGCGAGGTTCTGAAGTTCCTGCGGCGTCATGCACCCACGGTAACACCGGCCTCGGACCCGGAGCACGCGCTCAATAGGATTGAGCGATGGCGAAGCTCATCTACTCCGGAATCATGTCGCTCGACGGCTATACCGTCGACGCCGACGGTGACTTCGAGTGGGCAGCTCCAGACGAGGAAGTCTTCGCCCTGGTCAACGAACTCGAACGGGGAATCGGTACGTACCTCTACGGCCGTCGCCTGTATGAGGTCATGTCGGTGTGGCAGAGCATCGACACGGAGAACCTGACCGCCGTCGAGCGCGACTTTGCGAACATCTGGCGCGCTGCGACCAAGATCGTGTATTCAACGACGCTGGATGTCGCCCCAACGCCGAATACGACGCTGGTCGACACCTTTGACGCATCCATCGTCACAGCCCTCAAGGCTAGCGAGACAAGGAACATCACTGTCGGCGGCCCAACCCTGGCAGCGGCCGCGATCCGGGCTGGACTCGTGGACGAGTTCCAGCTCTTTCGTCACCCGGTCGTTGTTGGAGGGGGAACACCGTACTTTCCGGCCGGCTCGCACCTCGACCTCGAACTGCTCGACGAGCGTCGTTTCGCGAGCGGTGTGACGTACGCGCACTATAGAAGGGTGGCGGCGTGAGCGACGAGCACCCGACGTTTGCCGCGGTTCCGTCTGTGACAGACCCGCCGGCAGCCAAGGATCCGATTTCCCTCGATCGTGCCGTCGAGGAGGGTCTGTTGATCGCGCGCGCTGCCCTCACGATGGAGGTCAAGAATTACATCATCGTCACCGCCATCCGAGACGGCCAACCATACGATCTCGACGACGTCTCCGAGGTCGTGCGGCGCGAGCTTCACGAGCTCGCGACCGAGAACGACGAGAACGCGGCTCGCGTCGACAAGCTGGCGGCGCAGGTTTTGAAGTCTGGTTGGGCGAAGCACGACAGCGAGGGTTACCAGGCGGGCGATCATCCGGCGCTCACGAACCGGGTCGTCATTCACTCGCAACTGTCCGAGCAGTTGAACGCTCTCGCGGATGACGCGGACTACGTTGCCGGTGTCGCGGAGCGCGCACGAATGCAGGCCTGGACCGAGGTTGGTGACGCGATCGAGTCGCGGCTGTTGGACTCGCTGCCGAAGCCGCCTGACCGGTACTACGAGGAAGACAAGGAGGCGCGCCTGCGTGCGTTCGCCAACATCAACCTGCGCGCGCTCGAGAAGCAGGCCGCGCGCAAAAATCGTTTAAGCAACTCGGGTTGACAAAGCCGCGGTAGGCAACTTAGGTTGCTTAGGTGCTCCTGTCGATTCTTGAGGTCCTCAGCATCCTGCTGACCGCGTTCGTTGTCGGCGTCTACTGGGGGCCGTGGCTGGCACTCACGCGGTCGATCGGCAGCTTCGCGCCCGACGTGTTTCTGGCGATAGTCCATCGCATGGACCGCAACCTCGGCACCAACATGACCGTGCTCGTGCCCATTACCTTGCTGTCCATAGCCGCGGTTTCGGTGTTCTCGTTCGGTCGCCCGACGGTGTTCGCCTTGTCCTTCATCGCGCTCCTGCTCATGGTCGTGACGCTCATCGTCACGGTCGCGGTCGAGGTACCGATCGTCGGCCGCATCCGCGGCTGGAGCACGCCACAGGACATGCCGACCGACTGGCATCAACAGCGCGACCGCTGGGTGTCATTCCATCTCGCAAGAGTGCTGCCGGGGATCGCGTCGCTGGCGTGCCTGGTTGTGGCCGGCGTGTTCGGGAGCACACCGTGACCGCGGCCCCGACCGGCGAGCCAGCCGACACGCTCGCTGCCGTAGTGGCATTACGAGAACTCGCGGACCAACTCGAGGACGCCGGCGTCGAACGAGCCCTGCGAGCAGGTTGGTCGTGGGCCGAGGTCGCACAGGCGCTCGGGGTCACTCGGCAGGCCGTGCACAAGAAACACCTGCGTCGGCTCGCTGACGCAGATATTGCCCTCAGGAGACGAAATGGTTGACAGTCCCCTCGCCGTACAGCTGCACGCGATTGGGATGGCCGCTGCCGCGGAGGCCGTGCGCCGCCGAGCACGCGCCGTCGATGCGGAACACGTGCTGCTCGCGCTCACGGCAGGGTCGTCGCCTGTTGGATCCACGCTTTCGGCCGCAGGCCTCGATCACGACACACTGGATGGCGCGCTCTCGAGCGAACGCGCGCGAAGCCTCCGCGGCGCCGGCGTCGAGCCCGTTGCCCCAGAAGTATTGACGTCAACCCCGCGGGTATCTCGACCCGGCTGGGGCACCTCGGTTCGCGAACTCATTCACAACGCGGAGCGGCCGACGACACGGGTGAGCGGAGCGCTCGAGACCGAACTCGCCGTCGGCATCCTGAGTCTCAAAGTCGGCACAGTTCCGCGAGCCCTGGCGATCGCGGGAATTGACCGCGCACGCGTGCTCACAGAGCTGCGTGCCTAGTTGCCGCCGGACGCCGCCTTCAGCTGCTGGTTGATGGCGTTGATCTGAGCGACCGTCAGCGGAGTCCACGGCGAGCTGTCCGGATCCGAGGATGCCTGCGCCGGGCTGTCGCCCTGCGTCCACCACTTCGACTGGTACGGCAGACCATTGAAGAGAACCTTGTCACCCTTGTTGTAGATCGACGTGCCAGCCCACGCGGGGAATGTCCCAGCGGGCACCGTCACCGGTGTGATCGGTTTCTCCCCCGGGAGCACCGGGCCGATCAACTGCCACGGGGTCTCCCACGAGTTCAGCACCGGGTTGTCTGGCAGATCTCCCTCTGTCCACCACTTCGCGACATACACGTTGTGGTGCCAGACGATTTTGGTGCCCTGAAGATAGGAGTCGGTCGCCGACCAGATCGGGTAAGGACTCGTCTTGGGGTCGTCTTTGAGAGCCTTCGTCGAGACCTTCTGGGTTTTGGTCACCGACTTCGCGTTAGCGTCGACGCTTCCCGTGAAGCCGTGCGAGAGCACGGTGGCGTAGTGCTGCGCGCCCTGGTTCACGCCGCTGCACGAGTCCGATTCGATGTCCAGAGTCGTGTAGTTCGAGCCACACGTGAGGTCACGGTTGAGCGACCACATCGACATCCGACCGACACCGTGCGATTTGGCGAACTGGTTGAACTTCGCGGCATCCGAGAGCGTGAAGATTTCGCCGGCGTCATCGTTCTGGCCGATCATCGGAGTCGCCCCCACCTTCGACCACAGAGTTGACTGCGTCAGGGTGATCTTCGCGCGAAGGTAGAGCACACCGAGTTGGCGCTGGAGCGCGGTGAGTGCGTCCTCCGACGCGGTCAACATGGTCATGCCATGCGTCAGGGAGTTGCCGTAGTCCATGGTCATGGCGTTGACGCCCGCGATATCGACCTTCCGCGCGAGCGTCGCTGCGACCGCCTGCTGTCCTTCCACGGCGAGGCCGGTCGACGTGACCGGGAGTGTCAGCCAGATTGCGAGCGGATGCCCGGCGTCGCGGCGCTGCTGTTGAACCTGTGCAAGTGCCTCGGCCCGGCGATCGTTGGCCTGGCTGTCGAGAAGGGCTGTTCCTTCGAGATCCAGGTCGATAGTCGACAGGTTGTAGCGATCGATGACGCCGAGGTACGCCTGCGCCAATTCGCTCACGCTTGTGCAGGTGGTGGCGAGTTCAGAGTTCTTCTGTCCACCGAAGGAGACGGCGACAACGCCGCCGCTGTCCTGGAGCCGCGCAATCCTCCGGTCGAGATCGAGCGACGCGGAAGCCTCGTCGAGCGAGTAGCTACCTCCCCATGAGGGAGTGCAAGGCGCCGATTTGGATGCGACGACGAACGACAGCATCACCTGCTTGCCAGCGGAAACGGCTGGCGTCTCGAATGCGAAGCTCGGCGTTGCCGTCACGTCGACGTACCCCGCGAACCAGGAGCCGGCCGCCGGCGATGACGCCTGGGCCGAGTAGTACTGCCAACCGACAACGCCGCCGCCGATCAGTCCAGAGGTGACCACCAACGCCACGAGCAGCCGCAGGATCGATAACCGACGAACTGGTCCGTGCTGTTCAGATTTCTTGCTTCTAGCCATGGTTCTACGCCGCAATCTCTGTGTGGCGCGAGTCGTCGTCGCCAATTCGTTCCGGTTCGCCGTCCACCGTCTTGCCGTGGTACAGCACGGAACGCCAGTCGAGCTGGGTGGTTGTTGTGGTTGCGCTCTTGCGCTTGTCGCGCGGCGCCTTCTCCACGAAGAGCCAGCTCGTCGCGCCGAGCCAGACATCCACTATGGAGTTCAGGATGCCGATGTACGAGAGAATCGCCCAGGTCGCGAGGATCGCATTGAACGCCGCAAATGCCGCGTTGCCCCAGTTGTGCTCGAGGTAGTCGCGGTAAAGCGTGAACAGCGAGAACGCAACGATCGCGTAGGGCGCCACGACGTACAGCAGGGGCGCGGCGGTGCGGTTTCGCACCTTCGGTGTACGTGCGAACGGGATCTTCTTACCCGTGATGCCCTGCTGCAGCGACTTCAGCACTCCAGCGAGCTGGACCGGCAGGAGGATCAGGTTGAAGCCGTAGATTCGCAGCACGTCGGTGCGCTTGTAGCCGGCGGACTTAAGGTCGCTCGCCATCGCGATGAAGTACGGGGCCGCGGCGAGGAGCACCAGGGGGCTGAGGAGTCGCGAGTCGTAGGGGAAAGCAAGCATCATGACGAGACCGAAGCTTGCCCAGGCGATCGACGCCATGTAGTTGACGCGAAGCGCGAGCTCGATGCGAGACGCACGCTTTCCGGCTCGGCGGCGATCGGAGAGCTGGCGGACGAGCTTCGGCAGAATCAGCAACCCACCGTTGGCCCAGCGCCTGCGCTGCACGATCAGCGAACCGAAGTCGGGCGGCGTCGCGCTGTAGCTGAGCCGCTCCGGGTAGTTCGTGAGGGTCCAACCATGCGTACCGAGGTCGATGCTCGACTCGGTGTCTTCGATGACGGTGCGGTCCTGAACGTAACGCTTGTGCGCAAAACCGCCGACCATTTCGACCTCGACGATGTCCTCGAGTGCCCGCTTGCGAATGACCGCATTCGCGCCAACCCAGAAGGTCGCGCCGTAGTGAGTGAGGCCCTGGTGAAGCACGTGCTGCAGATCGGTGGTCGCTCCGGCAAGACGCTCGATACGCGAGCCCGCCCCACGGAACGACGAGTACGGCGTCTGCGTGACAGCGACTCGCTCATTGCCGGGCTGCTCAAGCAAGTACACCAGACGCAGGCAGTAGTCGCGAAGCAGCAGGGAGTCTGCGTCGAGTGTCAACAGGTAGGTCGAGTCTGGGATGACGAGGTCGCCGGGGCGAGGGTCGTTCGTTTCACGCAGAACGGTCCCGTTCGCGGTGCGCTCCTTGCGGTACGCGCCGCCCATGAGGCCGATGTACGAGTTCAGGTTCATCGCCTTGTTCGCCTCGTTCGAGAGGGACGAGTAGAGCTTGCGCTCGAACACGGTGACCTCTGCGTCGAAGGTCCAGACGAGTCGACGGTAGAGCTGCTGCATCCGTTCCCACGCCGGCGCTGCGGCTTCATCAGCGGCAACCAGGAGCGCCTCTGCTGTCAGGCGGAATTCCTCGGCCAGCCCAATGAGCACTCGTTCGTTGAAGAACTGGTCGACGTGGTCGGTCCGCGGTTCTTCGTCCGCCATGCGCTCGAGCCAGCACGCGGCCCAGAAGTATTCGACCGCGAGCGAGCGAACCGCATCCTCGGTGACGGGCGCGCCCGACCTGCTGTAGTACTCGAAGCTGCGCTGAGCATCCGCGAAACGCTCTCGGGGTTCGGCGAGAGCGGTCGTGATTTCGAGACCGAGGTCGCGAGTGCGATTCAGGCGATCGAGCGTCTCGGGCTTTGTCGGGAAGGGCGGGTCATCGAGCAGCAATACGACCCGAAGCGACGGGTATTCCTGAAGTGCCGCGGACCACAGCGTCTGGCGGACGACACCCGGTTCTTCCGCATACGACGGGACCAGCACCGTCATGGATGACGCGTGCTCACCGAAGTGACGGTCGAGTTCTGCACGCGGAACGCGCACGTGAGTGCGGAACCGCTCTAGCGCGCCCTGTCGCGCGACCAGGTACATGAGCGCTGAGAACACCAGGAACGTGACGATGATGAGGTAGGTGACCGCCTCCATCGTGAACGTGTAGGTGATGCCGCGATCGAGGAACTGGCGGAGGATCGTGGACACTACGTACGCCACCCAGAAGAGCACGGTGGCGATGATCGCGACGCGACCCATCGCGATTTTGCGATCGCTCGGTCGGGTGTGCACCGTTGGCAGCGGCTGGGTACGACGTTCGGCTCCCCACTGGCGGCGGGGTGCACGGGTCGGGGATTTTAGGGCAGGCATTTTTGTCCTTGGGGGGAGGACACACGTCGGGTGTGCGTGATGAGTTGCGCGGTTCGGGAGCGCCGGGATGCCTCAGCAGCGCCATCGCAGATCTAAGACCTTGGTCAATTTACCCGCGGATTTTGGCCCGTCAATCGAATGCCCCCGTATTGGGGGCGACGGCGAAAATCCCGAACAGCGCACGGGATTTCGATGGCCTTCGTGCCCAGATCGGCGTCTCATCTGGGAAAAGGATGGATGCCAATGTCCCCCTAAATGCGGACAAGATGTGAACCGGGTCCGAAATTCACAGGTATTTTGCAGCTTCGAGAATTTCGTGCAGCGCCGTGCTCTGCCCGGGCCCGGCTGCCGATCGCGACCATTAGCGACTTCACCATTCCGGCAGGTACGCGCTCGCCGAGCACCTTGATTCTGATGCCAGCGGGCTACGGGACGTCTGTGACCGCCAGGACGGCCTCGGCCGCCCGCTCGGAGAGTAGCTCGCGGCTCACCAGCTCGGTCCACAGTTCGCGCGGTGCCGGTGCACGCGCGACCAGATCGAGGTTGTCGACCACCTGCTGCGGGCTATCGGCCCCGAAGACGATGGCGCGCACTGCGGGATGCGCGGCGGCGAACTCGAGCGCGATCCTCGGCACACTGGTGTCGAATGTCTCGCACACATCTGCAATCTGGTTCACCCGGTCGATCAGTGACCGCGTTGCTGCTCCGTAGTCGAAGAGTGCCCCAACGGCTGGCCGTTCGTGAGCAAGAACCCCGCTGTTGAACACTCCCGCGTTCAACACGTCGATCGAGCGCTCTTCGCACGCAGGGAGCAGTTGACTGAGCGCCTCCTGGTTGACCAATGTGTAGCGACCGGCGAGCATGACTGCGTCGACGTCTGCGTCTTCCACGAAACGCATGAGCGATCTCGTGGATTTCGTTCCTACGCCAATGGCCCGAATGACGCCCTCGTCCCGCAACTGCGCCAGGGCCGGGAAGCCCTCTCGCATGGCCTGCCCGGGATCGGCAAGATGCTCCTCGGGGTCATGCATCAGCACCAGGTCGATGTGGTCGAGCCCAAGCCGCTCGAGCGACTCGTCGAGACAGCGACGGATGCCATCGGCACTGAAATCCCAGCGCCTCACGAGGCGCGCAGGAACCTCGAACCCCCCGGTATCCAGCTCGCCGTGGTAGTCGGTATTGGCGTCGAGCATTCGCCCCACCTTGGTACTGACGATCACCTGCTCGCGCGGGCGGCCACGCAGTGCCCGGCCGAGGCGCTGCTCGGAGAGTCCGAGGCCGTAGTGAGGCGCTGTGTCGAAGTGCCGAATTCCGCCAGCCCACGCGGCGTCCACGATGGCGTCGGCCGCGGCGTCTGACATCGACCGGTAGAGGTTGCCCAACTGGGCGCAACCGAGCGACAGCGGGCCCACCATTAGTCCGCGCGCGGACAGCCGTCCCCCTGGGGCGACTGGCAACTCCCAAATTAGGTTTCCTTGCCCAAAATCGAAGGCCAGCACCACGAACCGCTCGGGCTGCTCGTCGGTGAGGAGCGGGTTGATGATCGTTCCCCACTGCAAGTGAGTCTCGTCACTGTCGAGAACGGTAGTGAAGGTATCGACGTCGTCGACTTCGACGTAGTGGAGCAGCGAAAGGCCGCTTCGCTCGATGCGCCAAAACCTGGCACCCGCTCCGCGAAGCACAGCATCCAGCTCGACCGGGGTGGTCGAATGGATTCGCTCGTACTCACTCTCGCTGCCCGGGCGCAGCCTGGTCTGGAAGGTGAATCTGGTCGTCATGTGTGCGCGCTGGCCTACGCCTCCGTCGGGCGGAGCCTGAGCTCCTGCATCCCACCGTCGACAGCCACGCTCGTGCCCGTCGTTGAGCCGGAGCGGGGGCTCGCGAGGTACGCAATCGCATCCGCCACCTCGGATGCCTTCACCAGTCGGCCATGCGGCTGTCGCGCCGCGAGTGCCGCACCCTCCGCCGCCGGATCCTGTGCCGAGTCGAGCAGTCGTTGCACCCAAGGCGTTGCCGCAGTGCCCGGGTTCACGCAGTTCACCCGGATGCCTTCGCCGATATAGTCCGCTGCCATGGCCCGCGTGAGCGCGAGCACCGCTCCCTTAGACGCGCTGTACAGTGCACGCTGCGGCAGACCCGCCGTCGCAGCGATCGAGCAGGTGTTCACGACCGCCGCGGCCGACGACTCCCTCAGGTGGGGCAGAGCCGCACGAGTCATCCGAACGATTCCGGTCACGTTAACGCTCAGAACCCGCGCCCATTCCTCGTCATCATTGTCTTCGATGGTTCCCTGGGCGCCGATACCGGCGTTGTTCACCAGGATGTCGATCCCGCCAAATTTCGCGATTACTGCGTCGATCGCTGCGCGCACAGAGTTGTCATCCGAAATGTCACCAACAACGCCGAAAGCGTCCGGATGCGCGTTGCTCGTGTCACGGTCAACCACGGCCACGAGCGCGCCGTCTCCAAGCAGGCGCTCGACGGTGGCCGCGCCGATGCCCGATGCGCCGCCGGTCACTATGGCGACGAGGCCCTCGAATTCAGCTGACATGACAGGTCCTTTCGAAAAAATGGGTGGGGAGCAAACTCATGCCTGCGAGAAGGTTTGACGCTGACGACCAAGACCGTCGATCTCGACCTCGACGGTGTCTCCGGCCTTCAGGTAAGGGAATCGCCCGGAGAGCGCGACTCCAGCGGGCGTACCAGTCAGGATCAAATCACCCGCCTCGAGCTCGAGGTATTGGCTGAGATGCCACACGAGGTAGTCCACGTCAAAGATGAGGTCGGCGGTGGTCGAGTCCTGCCGTGGTTCGCCATTGACCCAACTGCGAAGTCCTACTGCGGTTGGCGTGAAGTCGTCTGGAGTCACCAGCCACGGTCCGACCGGGCTGAAGCCGGGCGAGGACTTGCCCTTGCTCCACTGCCCGCCCGATTCCTCGAGCTGAAACGTCCGCTCAGACAGGTCATTGACCGTGACGTAACCGGCGATGTGCGAGCCGGAGTCTTCCGGCGACTCGAGGTATAGCGCACGACTGCGGATGACGACGCCCAGCTCAACCTCCCAGTCCGTTTTGACGCTGCGCCTGGGTATATCGACCGAATCGAAGGGACCCGTAATCGTGTTCGACGACTTCAGGAACAGGATCGGCGTGCTCGGCGGTTCGGAGCCAGACTCCGCCGCGTGGGCGGCATAGTTCATGCCGATGCAATAGATGGTCCCTGGTCTCGCGATGGGTGAACCGATTCTGCGGCCCTCCGACGCGATTTCGCTCAGCTCGCCGTTCTCGTACGCCGCCTTCGCCAGTTCCAGCGCACCCGATTCGAATGCGTTTCCGTCCAGCTCAGACACAATGGCCCGGATGTCGAAGAAGCGTTCGTCGACGATTAACACGGGAATCTCGTGGTCGCGTTCGCCGATGCGTCCGAATTTCATTGCACTTTCCTTCTCATGTTTCTCATCGGTCTATTGCGCGACCGAGGTCCGGAGTCTGTAGGTGCGCGAAGCGGTGCCACACATCACCTCGGCCTGCTCAGCTGGAGACAGCGTCGCAATCAGAGGCTCAACGCTGTTCCAGACCTCGCGATAGGTTCCGGCTTTCCTACTGATCGGCCAATCGCCGCCGTACATGATGCGACTGGCACCGAAGGTGTCGAGCGCGATGTTCCACAGGTCCGCAAGCGACAGGCCTGGCGGGATGCTCGAAGCGGCAGCTAGCCCCGAAAACTTTACGACCACGTTCGGCCGGGACGCGATCTCAGTGAGCACGCTGCGCCAGACATCCACATCGTCGGCCACGACGGGAGGCCGCCCAAGGTGGTCGAGCACGATCTTCAAGTGCGGGAGGGCGACGGCCAGGGCCGGGACAGCCTGAAGGTGCGCCGGCCAGGCGTCGGGAACATCGAAGGCCAGACCTCGCTTCGCTACGGCGGCGAGCGAGGCGCGCACAGTGGGCCGTTCGAGAAAGTGGGGATCCGGATCCACGTGGATGAGTTGGCGCACGCCGCGCAGCACGGGGTAGGCGCTCAGTCGCTCGAGCTCCGCCGCGGTGCCCTCGGGATCGGAGAGCGGCACCCAGCCGACCACTCCGGCCACCCACTCGTTCCACCCCGCGACGTCAAGGAGGTAGCGCGTGTCGCTCGCCGTGTCATCGGCCTGCACGAGTACCGCAGACGAGAAACCAGCGTCGCGGAGTGCGGCGGCGGCGTCGTGGGGCGGGAAGTCCGCATCGAGCTCATCGCCCGGGGAAAGCCACGCGTACTCGCTTTTGGTCCGGTGCCACACGTGCAGGTGCGCGTCGATTCGCGAACCCGCATACCCCGGGGGCGCAACACTCATCCCTTCGTCGACCCCGCGAGCATTCCGGAGACCAGGGCCCGCTGCGAAAACAGGAACACGATGAGTACAGGCAGGATCGCCACGATGATGGCCAGCGCCAACTCCGGACTCTTGATGTCGAGACCGGCTCCGGCAACCGGATTGAACGACGGAGTCGATGCCAGAAGCTGGTTGAGGCCAACCTGGATCGGAAACTGGTCGCTGCTCGGCAGCACGAGATACGGCAGGAAGAAGTTGTTCCAGTTGCCCACGAAGCTGAAGAAGGCGACGAGCGCAATGACCGGTTTCGCCAAGGGTAGGGCGATGCGGGTGAAGACCGACCACTCGCTCGCGCCATCAATGCGGGCGGCCTCGAGCATCTCGTGCGGCAGGCTGGTCGCGAAATAGATGTACACGAGGTAGACGCCAAAGGGAAAGAACGAGAACGGCAGGATGATCGACCACACCGTGCCGATGAGCCCGAACAGGTTGAGTTCGAGGAACACCGGAAGCACCAGCGAGGCTGACGGCATGATCATCACAAGCAGCGTGATGGTCAACAAAACCTTGCGCCCACGGAATCTGGTCAACGCGAGCGCGTATCCGGCCGGAATACTGGTCAGCAGCGTGAGGATGAGTGCGCCACCCGAGTAGATCGCCGAGTTCTTGAGCCACACGAACAGCTCACCGCCCTGGAACCCTACGAGGTGCCCCCACGCCCTGCCGACGTTGGCGAAGGAGCCAAACGAGAGCGGCGCGTCATCGATGAGCTCGCTCGCCGTCTTGGTCGGCGCGAGCACAACCCAGACGACCGGAAGCACGAAGAACACGAGGAGCAGAACGAGAATGAGGACGACGATGAGGATGCTCGCGAACCGTGAGGCGGTTCCTCCGCGTTCTGCTCGCGCCTGCGATCGGATTGTGGTCATTCGTCACCAACTTTGAACAGGCCTGAACGCGTCACCAGGATTCCGGCGCCGATCAGTCCGATAACGAGCAAGAAGATAGAGACAGCGGCCGCCCCGTTGAAATCGCCGAACTGGAACGCGAGAACGTAGGCGAGCTGGTTGGGCGACCAGGTTGGGTTGAGTCGTCCGAGGCTCGCGGACTGCAGCAGTTGCGGTTCAACGAACAGCTGTGTGCCCGCGGCAAAGGCGAGGATCGTCATGTAAGCGATCCACTTGCTGATCATCGGAATTTGGATGTGCCAGGCGGATTTCCAGGGCCCCGCGCCATCCATCCGGGCCGCCTCCAGAACTTCGTCCGGGATGTTGTTGAGCGCGCCGTACATCACGACGATCCATCCGCCGGCGCCTGTCCAGAATGCGATGAGCACGAAAATGACGGGGAGGTTGCCAGGCGCGATCACCTGCGAGAACGTGCTGAGACCGACTGCGTTCAGGAGGCTCGATGCGGGGCTGACGCCAGGGTCGAGCATGAACATCCAGACGAGGACGCTTGCAACACCGGCCAGGGCGCCCGGTATGTAGAAGAGGAAGCGAAAGATGCCAGAGAGACCGGGCGTAACGCGGCTCCTCAGGATGACGGCAACCACGACCGTGAGGACGACGAGCACCACCAGCCACATCACGAGGTAGGCGAGGATGTCGAGAAACGCGGGGCCGAAGCGGTAGTCCTGAGCGACTTTGATGAACTGGCCGAGACCCACGAACTGGCCGCGATCATTGGTCAGAGCGAGATAGATCGCGTACAGGGTCGGGAAGATGCCGAAGGCGAGAAGAAGCACGGCATAGCCGGCGACGAAGAAGTATCCGGCCACGCCGGCCCGGCG